>JASFKE010000626.1:0-3393 GCA_050118795.1 Desulfobacteraceae bacterium
CAGGATGATGATATCCACCCATTTGAAAAGCTTTCCCGGGGACAATGCGGTCGCCGAACCGTGGCTTGAGAAATTGCTGGTTTATGAAAGTCATCTGCCCCAAGAAAATGAGGCTGCGGCCCGGGTGAGTGCAAGTCTGGCTGAACACCGCCGGGTTCAAAGATTGTTGATGCACTATTACATGGCCAACGGCCGGATCGATTTCGATGCTCTGCAGACCTATCGGCGGGTGTGGAACGATGAGACGCCATTGGCTAAAGATACGCTGTTGGGGCTGGCGCGTTTGTTGCGCAATGGCTATATTCTCAACCACTGGGCCTTGCAAGTATATATGCTGGCCTTTGACAATGGTGACCAGCAAGCCGTTGAAGGCATCTTTGCAGCTGTAAAGTGGTTGCCGGCCACTGAAGAGAGCCGGCCTCTATTGAAAGATGCCAAAAAAGTTATAGCCGGTTTGGACCGGCATGATCCGGGGAGCTTGGATCCAAACTTTAAGCCGGTCCAGCAGCGGCCTGTGCCCGATGATAAGTCTCGATTGCGACACGACCCCGGTCCGGAGTTCAAGAGGGCTTTGATCCGGATTTTTACCTCTGCTTGGGCAAAGGGCGCCCAATGGGCGAAATGGTTTACGGGAACCTTTCGCAATAAACGCCTCCGGCGCGCGCTGCCCGGGGGCGTCGTAGTGGTGGCGCTGGTGGTCGCGGCCATGGTCGGGCGGCATTTTTTCAGCCGTCCCAATGAGGACCCCATCACTGCCAAAACAGTGGTGGCGGAAAAGATTTCGATCACCGATCCGTTTACCATTCAGGTGGCGGCTTATTTAAAACCCGAGGATGCGCAACGATTTGTTGACCAATTGGTCAAAAATGGGTTAGATGCTTTCTGGACCCAGGCCAGGAGTGCGAAACGGACTTGGTATCAGGTCAAGGTGTCCCATTTTGCCGACCGCAATGGGGCGCAAAGATATGGACAAGAGCTCAAATCCAATGGGTTGATCGATGATTTCTATGTCGCCAACTATGAGCATGAAAGTCGTAACAGCCAATTGAAATAAATCGCTTTAACACACTGAAAAGCTTTGCCGGGATATTCTCGGTGAACCGTTTGGACTCTTCATGGAGGTGATCGGTATGTCAGGAAAAGATAAAGGAGGAGATATGGAAAATAAAGATTTAATGGATATTGCAGAGGGAATGCGTCTGATCGAAGAGGGTGTGGTGAAGATTCAAGGGGTGATGCGGTCCAAGAATATCAAATCCTTGCAAGAGGTGGCAGCGGAACTGATTCCTTTTTTTAAATCAGATGACGATGCTTTGACAGAGTCGGTGATTCAGCGGCTGGAGAGCGATCAATAATTGCATCTTTTTGCTGTTTATACAGCGATGATGGGGTCAATTCAGTTTATCGAAGTTCTTGCAGCCCAAATTCAGTCCTAAGCTGCAGCTTTTCAGGTAATCGGCTGCGGCTTTTCTAGTGTTGCCAAGCAATTCGTATACATAACCCCGATTATTATATGCCAGAGGAAAATTTGGGTCGTGCTTTATGGCCACATTACTGTCTTTCAGGGCCTTTACAAGGTAGCTCTTCTGGGCATAGGCTGCCGACCGGTTTGTAAAGGCCACGGCATTTTGCGGATCCAAATCAATGACCTGGGTCGTGGCGCGAATGACACCATCCCAATTTTTATTCCGGAATGCGGTTTGGCTTTGATTGATCAATTCCAGGATGCGCGCTTGATTATTCAAGCTATCAAGGTTTTGGCATCCCAACTCCAGACCAAGATCGCATGCCTTGCGATAATCTTCCCGGGCTTGGGGGAATTGGGCCATGCGTTGGTACGCCAATCCCCGATTGTTATAGGCAAGCATATTCTCAGGATCGATCTGAAGGGCCGCTTTGCAATCTCGAATGGCATGCGCCAACATATTTTTTTCGATATACGCCCATGATCGGTTGATATATGGATTGACCCGCCCCGGGTCCAGTTCAATGGCTTTTGTGGCATCGGTGATGGCGATATCGAAGTCTCCCCTTACGGCGGCTTCATAACTTCTTTGCTCCCAAATGGCCGCATCCGGATTGTCGGTCTTTGTCAGCTTGCCGATGGGTTTCACCTTTTCTGCGGCTCGAGGTGCCACCACTGGGGGTTGGGGCTGGATTTGCTCGCTTGAAGCGACCTCGGCTCCGGCTATCGACGGAGCATCCGCTTCCTTCGTCGTTTCCGGTGCCGACGTAATGGTTTCCGGCTGGGTGATCGGCGCTGTGGGGGGGGGCGCTATTTCCGAATCAACGATAGTCGTTTCGGATATCCCTCCTGCGACAGTCGCCTCTGCACTCTTTTTTTCCACAGGTTTTGGTTGGGGAGGCTCCTGCTCCTCAGCAGCGGTGAAAAAGGGTTGAATCGGCACGTTAAAGGCCTGTTCCAGCAATAGAATTCCCTCGGCCGAATAGACCAGTACTTTGCCCGACGAAACATCGTTGGGCGGCAGCTCTGAAAAGCCTTTAATTCGCATTTGAATAAGGTTCTTGATTGAAAATCTTGCCCCCCGCCGGATCTGCGACGGCAGACCCGATTCCAGCTCACCTTGGGGTAATAGCAGGCCTTTGGAATTTGCGGCTTCCTGCCCATTGGTTGCCAGATGGACAAACGCATAGCCGGTGATGGGCTCTTTTCCCATAACCCCTTCATTTTTTTGTATCGTCAGCTCTGCGCGGTAGATATTATTTAAGTTATCATGCCAGAGACTCAGATTTTTTATTTGCACGGGGGCGGGTAATTGGGTTTCAGGTTTTTCACCTGCGGCGACAGTTGGCTCTGAAGGCTTATCCGTCGAAAGCTTTTCCTTTTCTGCCGTTTGTTCCGGCGTTGTGGAGGCCGCTTTGTCCGGACCACCTTTGGCGGCATCTTGATCCGCAAAGGTTTCCGGTGCGGGAACAGGATCAGTGGGTTGTTCATTATCAGGTGTTGGCGCAGGATCTTGCACAGTCCGTTGGCCGGGAGCTTGCGCCTCTGCAGTGATTTGTTGTTGGGGTGTCTCATGGGCAGGGCGGAAAATCTTCACCAGACCAGTGATGGCCAGCGCCAGGACCAATCCCGAAAAGATCCAGCTGCGCCAAATCGGTTTGGTCAGAATTTTTTTGTATTCCTCATGGCCGGTACGCCACAAGGGTGATTTCATTAATCGATTAAAGGGGCGGGGCCCAGTAAACCCTTGCTTGGAGACATCGGATAAAATCGTATCGTCCAAACTGTCGTCGGGCAGTGTTTCATTTTGCGATTCATCCTTAGGGTGACTTTGACCAGGCGCGTCATCTGTTAGAGGCAGGTTGTCCTTTTTCACATAATCCCATAACTTATCCACGGAATAGCTCAGGACGCGGGGCTTTTGAACG
>JASFKE010000627.1:0-3391 GCA_050118795.1 Desulfobacteraceae bacterium
CGATGCAGATTTAAGATGTTATCATCCCCTGCGGGATGAGACACCGGCCTGAAGGTCGGGGGAATCCTATTTTTGGAAGGAAATTGGAGGTTTTTATCATCTGCTAACCGTATTGATGACAGAATGGGTTGGATGTGGAGGGTTCGGTCAGGAAATGATTACGGCCAATGGAGTGAATGGTCCCAAGAGCGGAATTTAGACATTGAGTTGACGAATACGGACTGCCCGTAACGATTTTTAGATAAGAATAGGCCTTTTGTGTCCTTTTATTGAGATTCAGGAACATAGGTTTCAAGGAATCGTGCCAGCCGATGAAAATCGGAGCCCGGAGACATACGGCGGACGATGGTTTTTAGACTTTTTTGATCGACCAGCTCTTCAAAAGGAATATATTTTAGCTCAACTTGACCGGTCACGGACACCATCACGCCATCCATCTCTTCTTCAACCAAGGCCCGATAGGCTCCGACACCGATCTGGCTGGCCAGGACGACATCGTAGGCATGCGGTTTGGCGCACCGCGATTCGTAGCCCAGCCGAATACCGACAGATTTGCGCTGCCGACCGGTTTGGCGCCGGTATTCAGCGTTGACGAGATGGGCGAAAATGCCGGCCAGATTGACCTGGGACAGCGAAATATTGCCGAAATCATCTCTGGCAGTCTCTTTGAGGAACTCTCCGGGCAGGTATTCGGTCAGCCCTTCGGAAAGAACAATCACACCAAAAGTTTTACCTTCCCGCTCGCGGGCCCGCATGGTCTCAACTATCCGGCCGACTACGGCGTCCATATTCATGATCACCCTTGTGTCTGTTGAGCTGCCTCCTGAATTGGGGATGGACTCGTGGGACTGGAACCGGTCGGTGATATCCTCTGCGCCGATTACCAGGCTGGCCTCACTGGCGATTGCGGCCCCGTAAGCCAGCCAACCGGCACTGCGGCCCATGGTGGTCACGACATAATAGGAGCTGGTGGCCTCGGCGTCGGCCAGCAAATTTCTAATTTCCACGGCCAACGTATCCACGGCAGTAAAGTAGCCGAATGTAAAGTCGATGCCCATATAGTCGTTGTCAATGGTTTTGGGCAAATGGATGATCCGGATGTGATGATATCCGGCAGGCATCCGGGTCTGCAATAGTTTGAGCAGATTGGCGGTGATCAGGGTTCCGTCGCCACCGATGGAAAGCAATGCGTCGACCTTCAGGCAGCACAGCGCCCGGTAGACACGATGCAGTCCGGACGTGCGTTGCGGGTCATAAAGATCGGATAGGTTGCGAATCATCCTTCCCGGGTGTTCCCTGGCGGTGCGCAGAAGCACTCCCTGGCTGTTGCGGGTGCGTCGAAGCGCTTCATGGTTGATAAAACAGTAGTCGCGCCCCTCTTCGGGTGGGTTCTCTTCAGTGCACTGAGCAAGGCCGGCATAGCCGTTGAGAATACCGATGACTTCAATCCCGTATCGCAAAAATGCTGCTGCGGCTGTGGAAATAACGGCATTCGCGGCCGGAGCCGGCCCTCCAGAGAATACGATGGCGATTCGCCGCAATTGGCAAGGGATCATTGGCGGGTGAGACAGCGATTGCATGTGATTGCATTACTCCTTTGAGACCGATCTTTTGTTTGTCGGACCACTGTTCAATAAAATTATTTTTACCTGAGCCGCAAATAGTCCCTTAATCGTCAAAGTCGCCTTGTGGTCCTTTGTCGCTGCAAATAGCTGACGCGCGACGGGCGATTTGCTCATCCGTCCATTGTCGCGGATCTTCGACCTGCTGCGCCACCGGGCCGGGGTCGGCGGATTGCGCTCGGCAAATGGCCTCGATGACCATAGGAGCCGTATCGCGGGCATTAAACAACTCCAGCAAGCGGTCGACATACTCCTCGACCCCCTTTTGAACTCTTTCGCGCACGGAAGCGGGCTGGGAAAGAAGCTTGGTCTCGAAGGGCAGATTGAGTTTTCGGTAGTCGCCTGCGTTAAAGCCATGGCGATCGGCATAGGCCGTCATTTCATTCCACAGGGCCTGCGTTACGCCTTTGCCATTTATTTTTTTAAAACGTCCGTCGCCATCCATGACGGCATTGCCGTTTTGATTGACCTCGACACCCCAGGCAATCATCTGCAATGCAGTAGCCACATTGGCCTTGGTGGTGCGGGTTTGAGCGGCGATGGCGCGCAACCGCGCAAGACTGTTGCCGGAGGTGCCGTGCTGGGCGCCTGCCACATGGTACGGTTTTAACGTTTCATGGATTTGAGCCGTCAATTCGACGTGAATGCCGGGACCGGCCGACTCAATGCCGTGAACCGAACCATTATTCAGGGCCACCCAATTGGGGTAAATCCGGTGGGCATTAAGTCCCTGAATCAGAAAAAGGGCCTCTTGTGCGCTGGAAAGTCCAAATTTTCCTTTAATTTCTCCTATTTCTGATTCCAATCCGGCCCAAGAAGGTACCAGCTGGGCGAGTCGGATATTGGCCTTGAGGTTTTGGTCGTCCGGCAAGTGTGACGCATCGATGGCGATGGATGTAATGCCGGCTTCGAACATTGTCGGCAGCTCCGTTACGGCAAGTTCAATATCGGATTGGGATTTTATGGTGTAGTGATCGGCATGAACGGCCACAGGCACACGGATGTCCAGTTCATTGCAAATGGCATCCACCTGGCGGGCAATGTTCCAGTAGTTCACCGGGCAATAGCCCGATTCGGATCGAGCGATTTCGATGATAATGGCGGCATTTGCCTTCTGGGCAGCCGAGAGCACGCCCCGGATGATCAGGTGGTTGCGGCCGTTGGCGGCCAATGCCATGGCGGCACCTTTGTCGCGCATGGCCAGATCGATAAATTTTCCGCTGACGATCAGTGCCTGCGAATTTGGAAACAGCCGTTTGATGTTGTCCGGCCGTCCGTATTTTAACGCTTGGGCAAATAGGGCTTCATCCATCGCTGATTCGGTTGGCATTGTTCTATTATCCTTAATCGATAGGTTAATAATGTTTACGTGATGTTTTAGAGGAAAAAAGTAAAAAAATGGTAAGTGTCCGGATAAATATCTGTAAATTCAAAGCGTCCTGAGCATCAAAAAGTGCCAAATCCATTTTTCGCTTCATCAATGTACCTTGCCTTTAACCGTTTCTTTACCTGCCGATGCTAACGCTCCTGCCCTTTTTACCGAAACTCCGATTATTTACGAAACCTTTGCTTCACCTTTACTAAATCTTTGTTTTTCTTTGATAGCCTCGTTTTCAAGCTGCCGATAAAGGTTTCAGCACACCGAACCGCTGCAAGTTCCGGTTCATAATATATCATTATTGTAAACTATAGCCTGTTGCTGAGTTATTGCTGCGAAATAAAAAACCTTAGATTTAAAGGGGGGCAGATGAAAAAACGATTAATTGCGT
>JASFKE010000628.1:0-3386 GCA_050118795.1 Desulfobacteraceae bacterium
CCATCAACCAGTTTTTGTGGCAGGAAGTATCGCTGATGCTGATTTCGGTCTTCGGTGTCGTTATGGTGAGCGAATTTATCTCCGCAGCCGTCAGGCAACGGATTAGTTAATAAGCGCACGTCATGAAAAAATCCCAATGGGAACGCCGAAAAACGCCCGTTGCAGATCCTACGGCATACGGTCGGTACTGCACCTGCGGTGGACCGCACCCAACAGTCGATACGGCCTATTTTGCGGGAAAAAATGCCGCCGCTGCCGTTGCCGATGACCTGAAGAAAATAGATCCCCAGGGCTCCGTTCTGGTGCTGGCGGATGAAAACACCCATCGCGCCGCCGGACGAACCATCCTGGCGCATTTGGAGCGTCAACGGATTGATCACGCACGGCTCACCCTGCCCGGGAATATCAGCGCCACGGACCGGGTTGCGGACGAGGTGTACCGCCACAGCGCTGCACATGATCTGATCCTGGCCGTAGGCGCCGGCACCATCAATGACTTGGGCAAGTATGCGGCCGGCAGGCAGGGACGCCCCTACTGGGTATTTCCCACAGCGCCGTCGATGAACGGTTATACATCCGCCATTGCGGCCATCAAAGTGGAGGGCGTCAAGCGAACCCTGCCGGCGCCGCCGCCCCGATTCATCTATATTGACCCGGATATCATCGGCGGGGCGCCGCTGAAACTGATACAGTCGGGATATTGTGACATCTTGGCCAAATCGGTTTCAGATGTGGACTGGCAGATCGAATCGCTGCTCTTCAGCGGATCGTATTGCCGCCTGCCCAGCGCTATCGTTGCCCAAGCCGAAACCTCCTACCTCGATCGCCCGGAAGATCTCAGGCAGACGCAAAAAACAACGACGGTCATGGCGTTGACCAAAGGCCTGCTGGTTTCGGGCGCTGCCATGACCCTGGCCGGATCGAGCGCACCCGCATCCGGCGGTGAGCATCTGTTCTCCCATTTTCTCGACATGCGTGAAAGCATTACCGGCAGAGTCCCCGACCTTCATGGACTGCAGGTCGCCGCCGGCATTATCGTTTCCGCCGCATGCTATCGCAGGCTGGCCAAACTTGACGCCGGCGCCTTGCCCTGCCGAGGGCATGAGATCTACCAGCAAGAGTCCAAAAAGATACCTGGAATATGGAAGACAATTGCCGACGACGTCCAAAAGCGGTTTGCCATGAAAAGCGACGCCCTGCTGGCCCTTGACAGGCTGCTGCCGAAACAGTGGGGGGCGGTTCGGGCCCTGTGCCGCAAGGTTCGCTCCCCACGGTACTACGCCAGGCAGATGCGGCGCACCGGGTATGCGCTCACCATCAATGCATTGAACCTGGATCCCCAAGAGTTCATGCTGGCCGCCACCTCTTCGCTCGCCATCCGGGAAAGAATCACTGTTCTGGATATCGCCGCCCATGCCGGTGTGCTTGAAGCCGCCGCCACAGATGCGCTGGTGATTCTGGATAATGTATCTTAGTCGCCACATCTTTTGAACGAATATCAAATACTTTAGGCCCTGATCTTGTCTCCTTATATTATATCAACATATTTTGCCATCAAAGAGCGCGGTGCATATATTGAGGCGCTATACCCCGAAGCCAGCGTCAAAGATCTCATTGAGGCTCTGAAAAACAGCGGACCAAATTTGCCGACACAGATTCAAAACAAGATAAAGGCGCTATCGCCGTCCCTGTGGCAGTGGAAAAAAAAATAAAAAATGCTGCTTAAACAAACAATAAGGTGTTTCACCCCCGGGCTATCCGATATCGTTTCCCATTACAGTATTAGCAATCTCAACCATCCTGATTCATCAAAGCTTGTAAAAATCTGGTTGCCCTGGAATCTACATCTTCAAACCTAATCCCAAATCCCCGCAGGTTGGTATGTACCACTCTTGCATTCAATTTTAACTTCTCGGCGCTGTTCTCCAGTTGAAAGTACGCAATAATCTTTTCATCAATCATCAAAGGAACCCTACAACTGACAAATGCACCTGTGAGACTGATATTTTCAACAGTGGCCGTAATACTTTCTCTGGCGTTGATAAACTCAATGGGAACATTGCACTTCTTGCGAATAGCCCTAAGCTTTATCTTTTTCGCTAAAATTTCCATTTCTTTTAAAATTAAGTTGCGCTCATCAACCGTCATGGTTGTAATGGTATTGATCAATCTGAAAATTGAAAGATCATACCTTTTCATTTTTTGTTTATCGGCCATTGATGGATGTCCTGGTTGCACGATATCTCCTTTTGTTCACTGGCATGGCGGCAAATCCCGGCGCCTGCGATGTAATGGCCTTTTCAGCGGATCGATTTCAATCATACCTTTGCATTTTAAATGTGCGCTATTAACAAACTATCTCTTATTCGTTGGTCAGCTTGAAGAGTATATTTTTACCAGGTTGAAACTAACTGTATTTTTAGGAGCTTGTGCGGTTGAACTGTTCAGTGGGGACGAGATATAGCGAGTCTGGATCAGTAAACAACAGATTATTGGATTTTTTGTCCAACAAAATGCTTTCAATCAATAAATCGAACGTGTTCGAGTAAACTTTAACAAAATATGTAATCTCCTTGATCAGCTTGCCCCTTACTGAGTTGTTTGCAGATTGTCTCTGGTGGATTTTTCAAGTCCCACGACAACCTGGTTCTATATTTGTGTTTATGAAATATCTTAAGTTGCACTAAAAAGTGACGATAATGATGTTTATCGACGGTGTCAGTGTGAGCCGCCCTAAAAAAAGCAGATGGTAATGATTTACCACAATGTGTAATTGGTCTGGATGAATATGGTTATATAAACAATATCAATTGTTAATGGTAGTGCAGCTACCATTTGGTGACATCGTCAATTTCACATTTAGGCATGCTTTTAAAAATGTATTGTTTGTGAGAAAGCCAAACCTTGAGTAATCGGGGGACGGAAAGCCATGGGTCCCATTAACGGGATCGCCAGGTTGCCATGGAAAAGATAATCAGCCGTTGAATTGATTTGTCTGGATTATCTCAACCATCCTTAAAGACACGTTAGACTTTCCTCCTTTCAGCACTCTAAATCGGTATTGTTCACGCATTTCGCATGAGATGTTATTTGATGTAACCAAAAAATAATCCCACATCGACAACCAATGTATCTATAGCGAGGGTGATATGAATATTGGTGGTAAGTGCATACTATTTCTAACGATTTTGATGATTTTTGCATGCCAAGCTGAAATTCCCAGATCGGAAACAGTCGTTCGAAAAGGCATTGTCTACCACAAGGGCGATAAAAAGCCATTTACAGGATTTGTCGCAGGAAGGGCGCGAGAAGGCTATCGCCCCAGGATCTACCGCTATAAAAAACAGTATAAAGATGGAATACTAAACGGCACGTGCAAGTTCTGG
>JASFKE010000629.1:0-3381 GCA_050118795.1 Desulfobacteraceae bacterium
ATGTCATCTTTTTTATACAATTACAGGATCAATACCTAAGGCGGGCGTAATAGGATTTTTTGGATGCTTCGGTTGCTTGTCCAAGGGTGTGGATCCCTTTTTGTGCAAGCAGCGGTATCAGTTTTAAGAAAACTTCACCAGTGGCCGCTGCGTCTCCCAATGCGGTGTGGCGTCCTTGTATGTTCACTCCCACACGTTCAGCCACACCGCTCAGATCGTGGCTTTCATGGGCCGGATGCACCACAGAAGAAAGCAGCATGGTATCCAATACCGGGTTGAAAAAAGATACCTGGGTAACACTCTCTTTGACTTGCAGCATGCGCATGTCAAAGGCGACGTTATGACCGATCAACACCGTATCTTGAACATATCGCTGAAATTTGGGCAGTACTTCCTCGATGGCGGGTTGATCCACCAGCATCTCCGGCCTGATGCCATGGTATTTGATGGATGACCAGGGCAGATGCCGCTTGGGATCGATAAGCTGGTCGAAAGGTTGTTCCTGTAACAGGCGTCCATTGACGATTCGCATGGCGCCGATGGAGATTATTTCATCCCCGCCTCTGGGATCCAATCCCGTGGTCTCCGTGTCAAATACAGTGTAGGTGAGCTCACTAAGCCGCCGCTGGATCAACTCCGGTGACTGGCCGACCCGATGGAACAGATCAAAATCATAAAACTCCGGTCTGGACTCGGGTAAAATGGTCACCCGGCCATTGGTTTTCTTTGGGGCTGTATCGTCCAATGTGGGAATTAACAGACGCAATCCGGAGCTGTCGGGCTGGTCCGTATTTCGGAGCAGCCAGAGCCGGATACCGTGATATGCCAGAATATCGCCCCGGGTCAATGTCGGCCGTTGGTCTTTATCACCACGAAGCTCGCTTTTCCACAGCTTCAGGGTCTCCTCATCGATCCCCCGCCCCTTCCAGACAATATCCATGTAGAGCCAGGCATCACGTTGGTAGACCTGCGCTTTGGCCTCATCGATATGGCACTGCTGCCGGGCCTTTGTAAGAATCGAGGCCACGCTCCGGGTCAGCTGATGGATATCGATGCTGATAGCGGCCTCCAGGTTTTCGGGATCGATCTCAATGTCCAGGTGCAGCAGTGCTGACACACGCTTTGATAACAAGTGTACCCAATGATTTACAGCTATGGGGGTCAAAGGCCAGGAGGGCGTGTCGGACCACTTGAATGCAATCTCTTTTTTCGTCCAGAGCCTGCCGGCCAAATCGGATTGCTCCCCGAGAATTCGGATCATTTGAAGATACTCCTGATCCGACTCAAACGCTGTCTCCTGCAAAATGCCCGTAGCGGTTTTAATGATAGAGATACATTGGGTCAGTTGATGTTGCCACATTTGCAGATGCTTCGCCTCTTCTTGCGCTTGTCTCATTTTACCGGCCACATCTTCAAAATAGAGGATGAATCCGGTAACATGGTGTTGGCTGTCGAGCACCGGACGCAGTTCAGCAGGTAAAACAACGCCGTTTTGGGTGCCCACCAAAAACCGCTCGCTCACCACGGAGTGAGGATCCTTGGCCAGCTTGCCGGCCAGACGATCCATCGCCTCTTTAATGAGTTCCGGGTCGATAAACCGGTGGACCGAGCTTCCCAACCCCACCCATTGGGTTCCATTGGCAGCCGGGCTTTCGCCTCTGCCGGCCGGCGGCAGTAGGAGATCCTTAACCTTGCGATTATAAAAAACAATGCGGCCGTCGAGGTTGCATACCACTATTCCCTGTGGCAGATCGGACAGCAGTGTCGCCAGGATCGCCCTTTCGCTTTCAGTCTCACTTTGGTCTTGGCGAACCTGGCTGTAACTTTTTTTTTGTTGCAGGTTTTCCATCAGCTCCGCACTTTGGTTCAAGATGTGCGCCAGGCGGCGAACATCATAACTCCCGTGCACCCCTACCCGGTGGGAGGGATTGACCGTATTAATCAGGTCGACCTCTTCCGCCAAGCGGTTGATGGGGATGACATAGGCTCTGTAGATCCAGTCTGCTGCAAAACCGAAAGCCAGTAGTAATATGAATCCGGCAGAAAAAAAATAGGCGAAATAATCGATCACCATGGCGCTGATCAATTCCCGAATCTGGCCCGGTGGCAGCCGCTGCCAAAAGACAAGAGCGACCATGCACAACGCTGTAAGGGTGACACAGAAAGCGATGAAGATGATAAGCCAATATTTTTTCTGAGTTTTCAAATGTTGGTAATCCAAAGCCCGTCCGGCCTGTGACGAAGTGTACAGGCGCACGGATCGATATCCATGATAGAAATGGCGCGAGCGGCAGCCAGCCGCATCGCGCCATTTCAAATTCTACCAAGAGCCGATGGTCGTCTATGCTAAAGTACGTGTCCTGAATTCTGCGCTGCTGCAGCCTTTGGCGGCCCGGTATTCCAACGCCCGTCCGCCGCTATGCGCAATTTGTTTCACTGCACACGCTTCAGCCACAGCCAGGCTATGACGCCCCTTGCACCATCTCGGTGATATGCTCTACGATTTCAGGGTTTGCCAGGGTCATGACATCGCCGACATCCTTGCGATTGGATATGGATCCCAGCACCCGTCTCATAATTTTCCCGGATCGTGTTTTCGGCATATCCGGAACGATCCAGACTTTTCTCGGTTTTGCAATTTTTCCGATTTGGGTGCAGATGGCGTCGGAAATCTTCTGGGCCAATGCGTCGCTGGCATCATAACCGGGTTTGAGGGCGATATACAGGTCCGGTTCCTTGCCCTTAATGTCGTGCGCCACCGGCACCACAGCGGCTTCGGCCACCTCTTCCACGATCAATGCGGCTGATTCGATCTCTTTGGTTCCCAACCGGTGCCCGGAGACATTTATGACGTCATCGATACGGCCTAGGATCCGGAAGTAACCATCGGGCGCCTCCACAGCGGCATCGCCTGTCAGGTAGGGCCAGTCCCGCCAATCTTTGGAGTTGGGATCTTTATTGTACCTGGCGAAGTAATTGGTCACGAATCGATCCCGATCCCCCCAGATGGTCTGAAACATGCCCGGCCAGGGATTCTGAATGCAGATATTGCCGGCCTTGCCCGCCCCCCGCGGTAACTCTTTGCCCTCATCATCCAAGATGACTGGATGAATTCCCGGCATTCCGGGGCCGGCACTGCCCGGTTTCATGGGGGTAATAGCAGGCAGGGTGCTGCATAAAAATCCCCCGGTCTCGGTCTGCCACCAGGTGTCTACAATGATGGCTTCGCCTTTTCCAACCTCTTTGTGATACCACTTCCATACTTCCGGCTCGATGGGCTCGCCCACCGTGGTCATATGTTTGAAATGGTAGTTGTATTTGGCCGGTTCATCCGGCCCGATCTTTCTCAAGGCACGAATGGCGGTGGGCGCCGTGTGAAAA
>JASFKE010000630.1:0-3377 GCA_050118795.1 Desulfobacteraceae bacterium
TGGGGTCATCAGTTACCTGTCTTTGATTAAAAATCTTATATTATCAATTAGATGCTTGTGCAATAAAATTCGCCCTTTTCCCGGCATCGAATATGCACCGCCAGCCAAATGGTCTCTTCAGCGTCGGCGGTCCAAGCCACGCGATGGCGTTGATGGGCCGGAATCAGCAGGTGGTCGCCGGGCTTCAGATCCACGGCGGCGGGGTCGCCTTCAAACTCCAGGCCGGCCCTGCCTTTGATCAGCAGGACCCATTCGTCCCACTGCTGATCGTACCAGAAACCGTCGGGGGAGCGGTGGCCCCGGCTGACGATGCGCTCGATTTTGACATCTGCGCCTGAGATAATCTCTTGGCTTAACTCCTCCGGTAAATTTTCGGGTATCCCTGCAAAGAGGTTGGAGACTGTGTGGTGCTTTCCCATTCAGGTCGCTCCTATCTTTCCCACTAACAGCGTCAATTTAAGTCCGCCGTGGTCCAGGCGCATCGGCTTCAAATCCAGGCCCAGCCTTTTTGCCAAACCCGGGTTGGGAACCAGCAGCGCTGTCCGCCAGCCCTTGAAGTCCTTTTTAAGTTTGGCGGCGATATCCTGATACCGCTTCTCCAATCCCCGCTGCTTGGAGAGCCGTCGCCCGTAGGGCGGGTTGAGAACAATCAGGCCGGGACCGCGGGTGATCATATCGGGTCGCAGCCCAAAGAAATCCTGATGGGAAACCGTTACGGCATCTTCAATTTCATTGCGGTTTACGCACCCTTGCAGCCGGGTGACGGCCGCCTTATCTGAATCCGAAGCCAGGATCGAAGGGGCTGCCAGGCGAAGGCGCTTCTCTCCGGCCTTTTTGAGATAGTGGGCCCATTGACGAGGCCGAAAGGCGGGCCACTGCATGAAGGCGAAGTCGCGGAGCAGACCGGGAGCCATCTGTTTGGCCATGAGGGCGGCTTCCAAACTGAAGGTGCCCGAGCCGCACATGGGATCGACAAGAGGCATGTCGGGCCGGTAGCCGGCCATCGATAATATGGCGGCTGCCGTTGTCTCGCGCAGCGGCGCATGGGCAACATGGCTCTTCAAACCCCGTCGGTACAGGGGCCTCCCGCTGCTGTCCAAGGACAAGGTGGCCTCATCATCCTGCAGGCGCACAAAAAGGATTTGCTCCTCCGATGGTGCAGGTGTGATGCCAAATTCGGACCAGCGGGCCGCAATGCTCTCTTGCATATGTTCGGCCACCGCCCGGCAGTGGTAGAGCCGGCTATGGCGGGCCGTGACCTTCAGCGCCGGAAGGGTTCCCTGAGGTAAAAAGAGTTCCCATGGTATTTTGCGGGTGCGGGCCTCCAGCTGTTTGAAATTGGTCGCCTTAAAGTGCGCCAGGCGCATCAGAATCCTCACCGCCGTTCTCACATGCAGGTTGGCCAGATAGAGATCCGTGAGACGCCCTGTAAAAGCGACGCCCCCGTTGAGAACCTCCGTGACCTCGAGGGTCTGCGACAGGTTTTTCAACTCCTCCACACAGGGCGTTTCATATCCGGGAAGGGTGACGGCAAAAAAATCTTGCCGCCGGCCGACGACCTGGCGTTTGATCCGTTTTTCCGGATTCAGCGGTTGCATTTCATCATACCGATTCAGCATAGGTTTGTCCGTTGTCATATTTATTTTACCGGATTTTGTTGGAATCTCAAATACTTTACCTGTTTTTAGAATTTTGTTGATGCAACCCGATGGTAAAGTCTTGAAAATGGCACGCATCAATACTATTGTGATCAGGTTTTTATGGCGTTCTATCAAGTGATTTGAAACATGTAAACAATCTCACCCCTTTCAAGCGATATCGGGGCTGTCCGCTACCCCGGGTTGAAAGATGACATACGGCTGCAACCAATGACCAACGTCTATATCCGAAAAGCAAGCTATGACCCCGATGTGATTCGTCCCCTCATCCAGGAGATGCTCGAGAGCATGGGGCCGGATTGGATCGCGCCGGGGATGCGGGTGCTGGTCAAACCCAACATGTTGATGCCGGCCGCTCCGGACCAGGCCATTGTCACCCATCCGTTAATTGTCCGTTCCGTAGCGGCGTACTTACTGGGCAAGGGCGCCCAGGTGCAGGTTTCGGACAGTCCGCCCATCGGCAGTTTCCGAAAGCTGATACGCGAAAGCGGTTATGACGATGCATTGAAGGACCTGGATGTGGACCTGAAGCCCTTCGAAAAATCAATTCAGGTGGATATCGGCCCGCCCTTCGGCGCCATTGAGATCGCCCAGGATGCCATTGAAGCGGATCTGGTGATTAATCTGGCCAAGCTGAAATCCCACGCCATGATGTATCTCACCCTGGGAGTCAAGAACATATTCGGCACCATTGTGGGCCTGCGCAAGCCCGAGTGGCACATGCGGGCCGGTGTGGACCGCATCATGTTCGCCAAACTGTTGGTCCAGATATACCAGGCGGTCTCTCCCGGATACACCATCATCGACGGCATTACCGCATTGGAAGGGCAGGGGCCGGGAAAAAGCGGGCAACCCCGGCAGATGGGGTTGATGATCGGCGGCGCCAACGGGCATGCTGTGGACAAAACCGTCTGCACCCTGCTGGGGTTGGCCCCCGACGATTTGCTGACCTATCGCATGGCGCGGGAACACGAACACTTTGACGGCACCGTGCATGTCGATGGAGATATCCATATCATAGACGACTTCAATTTTCCGGAACTCCACTCTTTGAGCCTGGGTTCGGACTCCCTGAACCGGTTCATGCGCAAATATGTGATCCAAAAACCGGTGGTGGATAACAACCAATGCAAGCTCTGCGGCGAGTGCTGGAAAATTTGCCCGGCTGAGGTCATCAGCCACAATACCAAGGGCATCAATTTTGACTATAACAACTGTATCCGATGCTATTGCTGCCTCGAGGTGTGCCTGCACGGCGCCATCAAGGCCAAAGAACCACTGTTGGGAAAGTTGCGGCGCAGATTGATACGAGAAACAAAAGAGACGGAAGAAAGGAAGGTTTGCCATGGCAGGAATCAATAAGGCGATCATTGTGGGCAATCTGGGACGGGATCCCGAGATGCGCTACACCCCGGATGGTACGGCAGTGGCCAATTTCAGCGTAGCCACTTCGGAGTCGTGGACCGATAAACAGTCGGGCGAGAAAAAGGAGCGCACCGAGTGGCATCGCATTGTGGCCTGGAGACGGCTGGGCGAAATCTGCGGTGAATATCTCTCCAAAGGAAGCCAGGTCTATGTGGAAGGAAAACTGCAGACCCGCTCCTGGGAGCAGGAGGGCGTAACCCGCTACACCACCGAGATCGTCGCCACCACCGTGCAATTTCTCGGAGGCAGGGATGGCGGCGGCCGCCCCGCGCGAAACCAAACGGCCGACCAGGG
>JASFKE010000631.1:0-3370 GCA_050118795.1 Desulfobacteraceae bacterium
ACCGCAAAACCATCTCTTTGGTGAATAAAGAGGAGTATCTGGTGCTGGCCGCTACCAGCGGCTCGGACATCGCCCTGAACAAAAAAGTGCTGGCGGCCAACGAGATCTTGAAATTCATTCGCCGGGGGGAGCTCTTATCGGTCGCTCACCTGCACGGTTTCGATGCGGAAGTGGTCGAAATTATGACATCTAAGGATTCTCCCATTACCCGAATTCCGCTCTCAAAATTGGATCCCGGGTTCCGTGGAAAGATTCTTATCGGCGGTGTTTACCGGGATGGAAGATGGAAAATCGCGGTGGGCGATACGCGTATCCTGCCCAATGAGCGCGTTATCGTGATTTGCAAATCCCTCCATCTAAAAGACGTACACAAGCTCTTCGGGGCCAATTGATCCTCGCTCTGCCCTATCGTTTCCAGAATGAGGGATAAAAAATCACCAGTGCGGAGAACATCTCCAACCGCCCGACCAGCATATTGTAGGAGAGAAACCACTTTCCAGCATTGGAAATAAAGGCATAGTTTTCCGATGGCCCCACAGCACCAAATCCCGGACCGATATTCATCAGAGAAGAGATCACCGAACTCATGGCGGTGACATAATCCATGTCATCGGTGAGCGACATGACACACCCGCCTGCCAGCACCATGAAGATGTTCACAATAAAATAGCACACGGACAGGTGGATGATGGAGTCGTCCACCGGGCGCTGGTTCAGCCGAACGGAGATGACGGACATGGGTTGGAAAAATATTTTTTTTACGGCGGCCGACATGAACTTGCACAAGACCACATAGTGGACAATCTTAATGCCGCTGGTGGTGGACCCGGCGCATGCGCCGATAAAACATGCGGCATATAAAAACATCTGGGACGCCTGGGGCCATAATTCGTAATCGGCGGTGGTAAATCCGGTGGTGGTCAACAAGCTGGTCACTTGGAATGTGCCATAGCGGATGGCATCGATAAATCCGTAGGTGCTCTCCTTCCACAAGATCAAAGAGACGATACCGCAGAAAAAGAGCATCAGTCCGGCGTACCATCGAAACTCCGTATTGATCTTCACCGCCTGCCAATCCCCCTTGACCATCTGGTAGAACAACACGAATGTCACGCCGCCCAGAAACATAAATATGATGATAATCCAGTCAAAATAGGCGCTGTCGTAATGTCCGATACTGGCATTGTAGGGCGAATAACCAGAGGTGGATACGGTACCGAAGGAGTGGCAGAGCGAGTCGAACACAGACATGCCGCCTAGACAAAGTAAAATGGTTTGGGCGATATTCAAGGCAAGATAGATGATCCACAGGCGGACCATTGTATCGCGGTTGCGGGCGTGAAATTTCTCTTTGGTTATGACCTGGCCGGGCGAGGACTCCGCTCGAAAAATGCGCTGCCCCCCCACACCGTGGGGCAGGAATATTACCGTGAGGGTTAAAAACCCCATGCCGCCCAGCAAGTGGGTCTCGCTGCGCCAAAATAACAACCCGTGCGGTACCGACTCGATATCCGTCAGAATCGTGGCACCACTGGTGGTGTACCCCGACATCATCTCGAAGAACGCATCGGTGAACGATGGAATGGCGCCATGGATCATAAAGGGCAAAGCGCTCAGGGCGGATACCAGGACCCAGCCGAATGCGGCAATGAATATACCGTCTTTGATGCCCAGGTCGTGGTGTTTTCTGAAAAACCACCATAACGGCGCTCCTGCCGCAAGGGTGATACCGGCGGAAACAAAAAGGGCCTGGAAATCCCCTTCGGCATATATGATGGAACAGATCATCGGCAAAATCATTGAGATGCCGGTGACCGTGAGCAGGGTGCCGAACACATGAAGGATAGAAAACAGATGCATGGGTTATCGTCTATGGATATGTCAAAACAGGTCGCTTGCCGCAAAAGATCTCGGGTCCTCATAACCCACGTTTTTTTAAAAAGCAACTTTCGATCTCATCAGATGCTTTCGTTCTTGCCGGCATAATGTTATGGAACCATTCTGACAGTACAGATCCTGGGCAGGTGATGGGATCGGATGCAGATCAACGGAGACTCAATTGTGGAAAAAGGGGGATGATTAGGCGATGGCTGTTATCACAAGATATGTCGTTGTTCGAAATGGCGTTGAACTTGATCAGGTGTTTGAGGTCAAAAAAGAGGCCGATGCGTATGACAAGATGCTCGATGCTGCTGAACACTTGGCGGAATTCATCAAACAAAGCGACTTGGATGTTGACCTTAATGCTGAGACGGTGGACGCTATTTCCATTTGCCTGGCCAAAAATGCGCCTGAGGTGACCAAGATCCTGAAAGGCATAAAACCCATAGCGGCGCCTGCGGATATAGGCGGCAAAATTGAAGATCCCGTGGATCCGGAGTCCGTCAAAAGTAAAAAGGCTATAGGTAAAAAAGCCAAATCCAAACGCAAATAGAGTTGACGGCATCCATGCAAGCGATCTCGAAAAAGGACGCCGACGCATACGATCGGGTGATCGATGCTGCAGCCGATCTTGCCGATCTCATTGAGATGAACAAGATCGAGATGGAGGAGTACGCCCTCGAAGAGCTGACGATTTATCTGGCGGCAAATGCCCATAAAGTGAAAGAGATTTTACGAAATTTGAAGATGACATGGCCGTAAACGCCATGTGTTAACCCCACCGCCGCCATCTTTTAGGGGCACGGTAAAAAATAATTGTGCCAGGTTGCGCCGGGATTTGGTTCATCTGCAAGGCGGCATATCAAGCAAGGTGGTGTGCAATTATATTTTGCCGAGGCCCTTATATGCAGCTTTGGGGTTTGTTCAAATCTGTTTAATCTTAAGGGCGGGGGAGGGGATACACCCATGACGATGACCCAACGGGTACTGCTGGCGGCAGCGATAGTGTTGGTTGACCTGGTGGCCTTCTTCTTACCTTTGACTGCCCTCATGTTGGCATACGTGATTGTTTTCAATCCGCCCTGGTTCAGAGATTTTGTCAAGCACCTTGAAAAGCCGGGCTGAGTTCCCCGCCACTATATTTATTGATTCCCAAATCCGTTATGTCCGCCGCAATCGGGGCATTGCCAAGTGATACCGTTGCAGCTCATGCCCCATACATTTTCATTCATGCAGACCTGGCAGATGCTGAATCCGCAACGGCATTGCCAACAAAAGGTGAACGCTTGCCGGCAGCAATGACACTGCTGGGCCGTTGGGCGTCGTCTTCGATGTTTGCGGCGATGGCCTGACGTTTTTGTCATTGACTGTGAGCTCCTCCATCGATGCATCCGGTTTGGGTGATTAGACCCCTTTTATAAGCCTGCCCCGTTTTGCTTGCGCTCAATTCGGGTTTCACATACTCTGGGCGTCTTGTTGTTTGGGATTA
>JASFKE010000632.1:0-3351 GCA_050118795.1 Desulfobacteraceae bacterium
GCTCCCTCAGGATGACCCTAAACAACGCAAACCCGACATCACCTTGGCCCGGCAGAAGCTGGGGTGGTCACCCCGGGTTGAACTCGAAGCGGGGTTAAAAAAAACGGTGATCTATTTTGAACAACTCTTGTCTTCAGATTCAAAAGAATATAAGGCGTTGGGGTGACCATCAGGAGACGTAAGCCACTGAGCATTGTCCAGATGCTGCCTGATTTGGAAAGCGGCGGTGTGGAACGCGGAACTTTGGAGATGGCCGCATACCTGGCCCGAGGCGGCCACCATTCAATTGTGGTTTCCGGTGGCGGCCGGCTGACGCCCAGGCTCGAACAAGAGGGCAGCCGGCACATCACGATGCCAATTGGGAAAAAAAACCTGAGAAGCATCATGTGCCTGCCCCGGCTCAGAAGCTTGCTGATTCGGCATCGAGTGGACATTCTGCACCTTCGAAGCCGTGTGCCGGCATGGGTGGGATTCATCACCCTTAAAACACTCCCCATGGATTTGCGACCACGAATAGTAACAACTTTTCACGGGTTTTATTCCATCAATGCATATAGCGCCATCATGGCCAAAGGCGAGCGGGTGATCGCCGTTTCCAACACCATTTCAGATCATATCCAAACCGAGTACAACATCTCCGCTGCGCAGATCAGGACCATCTATCGCGGCTTTGACCCAGATCAATTCAGCCCGGATAAGATTTCCCCTCAAAGGATGAAAAAACTTGAACGAGAGTGGAAACTACCGACCGCTGGCGGACCGATTCTGATGGTCCCGGCTCGAATCACCCGTCTTAAGGGACATGATCTTTTGGTTCGCAGTCTAAGCAAAATCCGACACCTGCCCTGGGTTGCCATATGCGCCGGGGACCTGGACCACAAGTCGTCCTATGCCTCAGAGTTAACGTCTTTAATCCGAAGCATGAATATGCAGGACCGCGTCAGGTTGGTCGGCCACTGCAGCGATATACCGGCAGCGCTCATGTTATCGGATGTGGTCATCTCCGCCTCAACCAAGCCGGAATCGTTTGGCCGCATCGCCATTGAAGCACAAGCTATGGGAAAACCGGTCATTGCCACAGCCCATGGCGGAAGCCTTGAAACCGTTCGTGACCGGTACAGCGGCTGGCTCGTTTCTCCAGCAGACGAGGCAGCATTTACAGCGGCCCTATCCGAGGCCGTCTCCCACCCGAAAATCCGGCAAACATACGGTCAAAACGGCAGCCGCTGGGTACGGCCCAAATTCACCGTGGAGAATATGTGCCGCGATACCGTGACACTCTACCGTGAGCTGTTGGCAAGTGCACGTAACACCTAGGTACTCCTGTGAAAACATTTTCACATTTTCATGTGCCGATGTACCTACATCTGAATTACATTATCGTATCTATCATCGCCACTTTTTACATTTTTGTATCTCTTCAACCACAACGCCTATTTCCCGAAAAATCACTATTTCCCTTTATATCAATTCGTTGAACCGACCGGCCGTGTTCTAAAATCTCTGGCACAGGGCTTGCCTTATTATTTACTGGCGCAAGGCTCGCTTTATTATATAACTGGCACAGGGCTTGCTTCATTATATGTTAGTTGAACTGAGCTAGCGTCCTATTGATGAACAATTGAGCGAGGTACAAGATGAACATGATCCCCATCGACCGACGAATCAACAACCTTGAAATTCTATCCAAACTGATGAATAGCGTGGCCAAGCAGTGTGACTGCCGAGTGAAATATGATCGTATCGAGAACGTACTGTACTTTATTGGTGATGCAACCTACAAAAGGCATATTGCCGAGGAGACTTTGGAGTTTTTCAGAACTGCTCGATAGGGCATATCCGTACAATTTGGCATCACATTAACGGTTTTTCGGGCTGATCGAAAAGAGTGCGGTTTATCTTGACAGTGAGCATGATTGCGTGTAACCAGCCAACAATGAAAGACTTATCGATCGATCCAACCCAGCCGGTAAATGTAGTGACCTTGAAATGGGGAACACGATACGGTTCCCAGTTCGCCAACAAACTATACAAGGCCGTTGCCCGAAATATCACGTTGCCGTTTCGCTTTGTGTGTTTTACGGATGATCCAACAGGCCTTGATGACGGCATTGAGTCGTTTCCAATCCCGGAAATTGACCTCGATCCCCCGGAGCGGTACCTCGGATGGCGAAAGCTTTGCCTGTTTCGGGATGATTTGCCCATTACAGGCCAATGTCTCTTTTTGGATTTGGATATCCTTATCACCGGAAGCCTCGATGATTTTTTCAGCTACGAAACGGAAAAAATCCCCATTATCCGGGACTGGGTGGCGTTAGGCAGAAGAATTTTCCCCAAAGGCCCTCCAGTGGGCAACTCTTCCGTCTTTCGCTTTAACGCCAATGAATGCAGCTTCGTCTACGAACAATACCTTCAGGAAAAGGATTGGGCGATAGCCAATTTTCGACCGCCGCAATCCTATCTGACCCACTGTATAAGGCCCCGCATGGCATTTTGGCCGGCACAGTGGACCATCAGTTTCAAAGAGCACTGCAGGCCTGTTTTTCCGCTCAACTACCTGGTCGAGGCACGCTGTCCTCAAGATGCCCGCATCGTCGTATTTCACGGCAGACCCGACCCTGACGAAGCGGCGTACGGATTTCGCGGGAAAAAAATTCATCACTATGTCAAGCCCACGACCTGGGTTCGGGAACTCTGGGAAAGGTGAATAAGATTCACCTGAGCCAGGGGGATCTAATCGCAGAAAGCAAAACCCGGGTGTGCTATCTGCACCCCCATGATCCTGGCAAAGTGATCAAAATCGTTCGCAAAAAACCTGCCTTCTGGAAACAAGACGCCAACCAGAAAGAGTGGCGCCATTATCTCTATTTAAAGCGACGCCACGCCAAACTTGATTTCATGGCAACATATCATGGATTTGTGGAGACAAATCTGGGCCGGGGACTTGTCAGCGATTGCATACGAGATGGTGACGGCAGTGTTTCCGCAAGGTTGGAAGAGGCACTTGCAAACCCTGAGCGATACAATCTGGCGGCGGTGGCAAAAGCCATGGACCGGATTTGCCAAACCATTATCGCCAAAAATATCCAGTTATTCGACCTGAATCGGTATAATCTATTGATCCAAATTTTGCCCGACGGATCCCTCAACCCCATCTCCATTGACATCAAGGGACGATACAATAATTATGAGTTCATCCCCATCTCTACATACATCCCTTTTTTCTCCCGCAGGAAATTAAGAATACGGTGCCAGCAGTTGATGCAAATGTTGGGCAAAGCCGCTAAGGGCGAATGAAATGAATATCGCCCCATAGGCTCTAAATAGACGCTAAAGCGATGAAACATGCCG
>JASFKE010000633.1:0-3350 GCA_050118795.1 Desulfobacteraceae bacterium
GATCGATCTCCGTTACCTATGCCAATCAGTATGGCCAATTCGATGTGACGGATAACCTTTGCGGTTACAGTTTCGGAGCGACCGAGCGGTGGCTGCCTGACAATGGAGAAAAAGGGAAGCCAATCGCTTTGACCGCGCAGCAAGAGGCGAGGCTGTTCAGTGACCAGAGCGGGATTCCTCCTTTAAGTCCAGTGAATCTCATTAACAACGATTCCGTGGACGGGCCCACAGAAGATCGTTATTCCACTTCACCTTCCACACAAAGACAAGATCAAAACCTGGACGGCGCGTTGCGCCTGCGCCAATTGTTGTCTGACTCGAAAAAAAGTAAAAATGGCGAACAGGTCTGCAAGGGTATCCAAGAGGTGCGTGCCTCCGGCAATCTTCATGGCCTGCCCGCTATCATCGTTACCGGTCGGGCCGATGCGGTGATTGCACCGAACCATGCTTCCCGTGCATATTTTGGGTTGAATCGGGTTGTGGAGGGTGGGAAAAGCAACCTGCATTATTACGAGATTACCAATGCTCATCACCTGGATACAATGAATATTGCTTGCAGCGAGTACGGATATTATTTTGCCCCACTTCACTACTATTTTACCCAGGCGCTGGATCTGATGTATGAACATCTAACCAAAGGGAGCCCATTGCCCGCAAGCCAGGTGATAAGAACGAATCCACCGATCAAGGCGCTTGTAAAAATATCGAAGTGCCCTACAGAAAAAGAGAGAATATGTTTTGAGGATGGGTGCGTGAAAATACCGGAATAGGTTATCGACCAGGTGGGTATTTTTACCGAAGGCTGCACACCGGACACAGGAATTTACGATATGGCCGGCAATGTGTGGGAGTGGACCGGCACAAACCATAAGTCCGAAGAATCGGACACTACAGGGGCTGACATCACTGTAATTCCATCACAGTCGGCTAACTCGTCAAGTTTGCCGATAGAACTATTGCGACACATGGCCACCACTTGATATCCGCGATCGTGTGATTGCTGAACCAGACTGCCCCCAGTTTTACCAGAAGCCCCGATAATTGCTACTTTCATTGGATTCCTACAGCTCCCTCTCATCAACCTCAGTATCAACTTATCAGTAACGTACTGATAATAGCCGTTTGAATTGCCGTACTGCTCCTATACCCCAAAAATTTCAGATTCTTTCCGGGTACTGCAATTTTCAGTCAGCCAGTTCGCAATGTCTTTCCACATGCTGTCTTCCATAATCCGTACACCCTCAGGGCAGTTTTTAATACAAGCGCAGCAACGAGTGAAAGATCGTGTCGTCGGTGGCGTCCTTGATCGATCTTTGGCCGCTGCTGTTGTAGGTGTAGTCGGCCGGATCGGTGATGGCGGTCACCGGGTTGTCGGCGCCCGGGGTGCGGGTTGTGGTGTTGCCGTCGGCGTCGTATTCAATGAGCTCTGCGTGGGTACCCACCACGATTTGCACCCGGTTGGTGTCCGGGTAGTATTGATAGGTGTCCTGGGCCTCAGATGTCCCGGTCCTGGTGCGGGTGAGGCGGTTGCCTACGTTGTCGTAGGTAAAGTCGATGGTGCCGTAAATGCCGTCGGCGTTGCTGAGCCTGTAGAGATCGTCATAGTCGAAGCTTTGGCCACTGGCAGGAACTGTTCGGCGATCAGGTGATCGCAGCGGCCATTTTAGACCGGCTGCTGTATCACTGCACCGTGATCAATATAAAGGGGCACAGCTACAGATTACGAAAGCATGTATTGGGTAAAAACGGGCTACCCAAAACCACAGGATGAACGGTTATGGTTAATCAGCCTTTGAGCGTAACCCGGGTCGCAATGCCCGGGGGGATTTTGTGGATCCCCCCGGACCTTGCGCCCACATCGTAGTTCAAGTCAGGGGGAAAGTGGTACACTTTTATATTCCCATAAATGGTACACTTTTCATTCCCATTGACAGTAGGTGTAGGTGGTGGTCACATCACCGGGCTGGACGACTTGGTACAAACGGTTGAACAGGTCGTAGCAATAGGCGGTGACATTGCCTTTGGCGTCGGTGACCGATGTAAGATTGCCGAAAGTGTCATAGGCGTAGACCGTCTCCAGATCGGCGCTGTCGTCGGCATTGCGGCGGATGGATTTCCAGGGTTTGCCCGAGACCAGATCAGAGTTGGTTGCCGGATCGCCGTAGTCGGTGCCGCGATAGTGGGTTTGGGTGCTGTCGGCGTCGTAGATTGAATCTTCGATACGTTGACCCAGATCGTTATAGCCGTAGTAGGTGAAGTTGCCCGAAGGGTCGACGGTCTTTTTAACAACTGCATCATTAAAGGATTGGGCCTGATTTTAAAAAAACAAAATGATAATTATAAATAAAAACAATCCTTGCAAACCGACGTCTATCAAGGATTTATAAGATAGTTATTATTTGAGGAGCGTCCACAAGGTCACTATGGGGATTGACTATCACTTTTAGATGCTAAATAGTGTCTTAAACCAAACAAAAATCTTGATATTTAATATTTTTAGGTGATCATATGGCTATCGGTGACAAGATACAGACATTAAGAAAGCAGCATGGTTGGAGCCAACAACAATTGGCCAAAAAGATCGGAACCAGCGGCCCGATTGTGGGCCGGTATGAACGCGGCGAGATGACCCCGTCGGTGGAGGTGGCCAAAAAGCTGGCCGACACCTTCGATGTCACGTTGGATTATTTGGTTGACGATACGGGCAGGGCCGCCGAGATTAAAGACAAGGCCATGCTCCGGCGAATAATGGAGATCCAAGCCCTGGACACAGAGGACCAAAAAACCATTGTGCATGTGCTCGACAGCCTGCTAAGAGACGCCAAGGCTAAAAAAGCCTACGCCGCCCAATAAGCGATGTTTTTGAGCAAGGCCCATAGGAGATAAAAGTATGCAAACCCAAAGCATAAAAGAACAAGCCCATCAGCTTTTGGATAAT
This sequence comes from Desulfobacteraceae bacterium, assembly GCA_050118795.1. Lineage (GTDB taxonomy): Bacteria > Desulfobacterota > Desulfobacteria > Desulfobacterales > Desulfosarcinaceae > JARRKU01. The sequence goes on from JASFKE010000633.1 coordinate 2,939, forward strand.
CTGCCCGACAGCGCCACCTGGGAAGATGTGATGTACCGGATCTATGTCCGTCAAGCCATCGAAGCCGGTGTAAAAGACAGCGATGAGGGCCGGACCATCGATGTCAAAGAGGTGCGCAAAAGGTTTGGTCTGCCGGCATGAAGGTTCACTGGACTAACAATGCCGTTGATCATCTGGTCAATATTTACGAATACATCTCTTTAAACTCGCCTACCTATGCCCGGCGGATGGTGGACAGAATCACCCGCCGCTCAGAGCAAATCGGCGATCAGCCTTATTCGGGTCACAAGGTTCCCGAATACGAGACTGAAGATATCTGCGAGCTGATCGAAAAACCCTACCGGATCATCTACCGCGTAAAACAGGACCAAATCGACGTTCTGGCCGTGATACACGGCGCACGCCTGATGCC
>JASFKE010000634.1:0-3341 GCA_050118795.1 Desulfobacteraceae bacterium
GGAAAGGCGACCTCTTCCATCAAATTCTCCTGGTTGATATGAACGCTGGACCAAGTGCCGGAGCCATACCAATATTCTGATTTTTTAGCAATCTTTTGAAGTTCGGTCTCCACCAAAAGAGCGACCTGCAGTCTCCCGCGGGTCGCTCTTTTCAGGTTAGATCCGGTAAGAATCGGCCGACGGCCATCAACCCTTGGTGAGTTGTCGCCGCTCGGCATCCTCCATCTCCTGGCTCCAGGCGGTCATCCACTTGCCATTCTTATAGACCTCAAACTTATCCGCTTTGATTGATTTATATTTTTCAGATTTTTCAGTGGACGATGCGTTTGAAGGCTTTGTCCAGATCCTTCACCGTCCATTGAATCCAGGTGGGCCGGCCGTGGGGGCAGTGGGAGGGGTCGTCGCATTGATCCAGTTGGGCGAGCAGGTGGCCGATCTGCTCATCGGTGAGGCGTTGATTGGCCCTGACGCTGTGGTGGCAGGCCATCACCATCCGGCATTGGTCCAGCACCTTTTCCAAGCCGGTTTCCAGCCCGATGTCGGCGGCCCTTTCCGCCAATTCGATGATAATTTGGGGCATATTGTAGTTCTTGAGCACCGTTGGAACCGATTTGACCACAAAGGTGTTCCCGCCGAAGGGTTCCAGCTCCAACCCCCATTCGTTGAGCGGCGGGATGAGTTCTGAAAGGATTTGGGCCTCGGCAAACCCCACCTCCACCGTTTCGGGCATCAGCAGCCGTTGGGATTCGATCCGGCCGGCGCGTCCTTTGAGTTGTTCATAGACGATGCGCTCATGGGCGGCATGCTGGTCGATGAGAATGAGGCCCTGGGGATTTTGGCAAATGATATAGGTGCCGTGAAACTGCCCGATAACCTTAAGGTCGGCAAAGCCGGCCTCCTGCCACAGCTTTTGCTGGGCGCCGCTTTGCCGGGGCAAGGATGGGTCGGTATTTTCGTCGACCCTTGTCCGGGGATTTACCACCGGCGCATCCAGAGGGTTGCCGCGAACCGGCGCCGATGGCTCCGAAACGGCTCCGGCCTTGTAAACAAAGGGCTCATCTGGCGCTGATTTCTCATGGGGGGGCGTTTTGGATGAGATGCGATAGGTGGGCACGGCGTCGGCGACGATCTCCCTCTCTTTTACGGGAGGGGGCGTTTCTGGCACCTGCCATAGCTTTCGCTCCGATTCAGCCAAAGCCTTGGCCACATGATCCCGGACGCTGTTGTGCACCCGGCGCTGATCCGCAAATCGAATTTCGTGCTTGGTGGGGTGCACATTCACATCCACCTGGTCGAAGGGCAGCTCCAGAAAGAGCACCGCCAAGGGGTATTGTCCTTTGACCAACCGGCCGCTGTACCCTTCGAACACGGCGTGCTGAATGACAAGATCGCGCACCCTTCGCCCGTTGACGTAAAGATAGATTCCCCGTGAGGTGCTGCGGGCCAGCCGGGAGGGCCCCAAATGGCCTGACAGTTTCAAATCTCCGGAGGAGACGGATAGCGGTACCAGGCTCCGGCTGTCGACCCGGCCCAGCACCTCGGCCACCCGTTGGGCAGGATCGGACACCTTGGGCCACTGTTTCACGACCCTGGCGTTGTGGATCAGCTTGAAGTGCACCTGGGGCCGTCCCAGGGCCATTGCGGCCACCACGTCGGAGATGTGGCCCATCTCGGTATTGATGCTCTTTAAGAACTTGCGCCGCGCCGGGGTGTTGTAAAAGAGCTGGGCCACGCTGATCATCGTACCGGCAGGGGCGCCGGCATCGGAGACCTCCAGAATTTTACCGCCGTGGATACGCACCGCCACGCCGCTGTCGGAGTTGCGGCGGCGGGTGACCAGGGTCATTTTGGAAACACTGGCCAAACTGGGCAGGGCTTCGCCCCGGAACCCCAGGGTCCGGATCGAAAACAGGTCGCTGTCCGTATGGATCTTGCTGGTGGCGAAGCGCTCCAGGGCCAGCAACGCATCGTCGTGATTCATGCCGATACCGTTGTCGGCCACCTGAATCAGGGATCGCCCCCCCTTTTCGATCTCGATGGTGATACGGGTGCTTTCGGCATCCAGGGAATTCTCCACCAGCTCCTTGACCACCGAGGCCGGGCGTTCCACCACCTCGCCGGCTGCGATTTTATTGGCCAGTGTTTCGGAAAGGATGCGGATTTTATTCATCGTCGGTTTCGCCCTTGACCCACCGCCCCAGATACTCGGCATCAAGCGGCGACAAATTAAATTTCAGGCAGGCCCGCTCAACCAGCTTTTGAGGGTTGGCCTGGGGTTCGGCCCGGCGCATGTCGGAGATCCACTTGACGGCTCTGCGAATATCTTCGCCCTGGGGAACAATAGTCATAATGGCCCCTTCTAAATCACGGTTTTTGAATTAATTTATTCCAGCGCCCTTAACAAGGGTCATAAAACCGGCCGGACCTTGTGAAATTCCGTCGCCTGTTCGAAGTTGTGAGCTGCTTTGAGCAGCATGGCCTCCTGAAAATGGTCCCCCAGCAGTTGCAGCCCGATGGGCAGCCCGTTTTTGGAGTGACCGCACGGCACGGATATACCGGGAATACCGGCGAGATTTACTGATAACGTAAAAACATCCGACAGATACATTGCCAATGGATCATCCGCGTGGGCCCCGATCTCGGTGGCCGGGGTGGGCGCCACCGGTGATGCAATCACATCGCATTTATCGAAAGCCGCTTTAAAATCGTTGGTGATCAGGGTCCGGATCTGAGAGGCTTTACCATAATAGGCATCATAGTATCCGGCCGAAAGCGCGTAGGTCCCCAGCAAGATGCGCCGTTGAACCTCAGCGCCGAATCCCTTGGATCGGGTGTGGCGATACATCTCCATCAAATCGGTATGGCCGTCATCACGCAAACCGTATTTGACACCGTCGTATCGGGCCAGGTTGGAGCTGGCCTCGGACGGTGCGATGAGGTAATAGGCGGCCACGCCATATTCGGTGTGGGGCAGCTCCACCTCCACGGTCTCGGCACCGAGCGCCCGCAGCGTATCGATGGCATTTTGCACGGCAGCGCGGACCTCGTCATCGAGACCGGCCATTGTGAAATAGGCTTCGGGAATCCCCACCTTCAGCCCTTTGATATCGGAATTCAATGCAGCCCGATAATCCGGAACAGGATCTTGCGCCGATGTGGAGTCGTTTGGGTCATATCCGGCGATGGCTTGGAGCAGCAGTGCGCTGTCCTCCACTGTTTTGGTCAACGGGCCGATCTGATCCAGTGAGGAGGCAAAAGCCACCAAACCGAATCGCGACACCCGGCCATAGGTGGGTTTAAGCCCTACGACGCCGCAGTGGGAGGCGGGCTGTCGAATAGAG
>JASFKE010000635.1:0-3329 GCA_050118795.1 Desulfobacteraceae bacterium
GCCGATTCCGGAGGCGCCTACCACGGCCAGGGTTTCCTGCCGGGTGAGGCAAAGGTCCAAATGATCAAGAACCATCAATGGGGGGTGGCCGTTTTTAAAGCTCTTGCTGATTCCCACGGCCTCTAAAAGGTTGCTGTTCATCCGTTCCTCGACGGTTGGTTCACTGTGTAGCCTCTCACTACCCATATCGTATCGCCTCCACGGGATTAAGCTGTGCTGCTTGTCTGGCAGGATAGAGGGTGGATAAAAAACAGATGAACAGGGCCGATGCCGCTACGGTGGCAACATCTAAAAATCTGAGGTTAACCGGCAGGGCCGTAATGTAGTAGACATCCCCGGGCAGGGCCACCAGGTGGTATTTTTCCTGTAGCAAGCACAGTAGCGTACCCATGATGACACCGATCCCCGTTCCGATCACCCCAATGAGCATGCCTTGGTATACGAAGAGTTTTTGGATGCTTCGGCCGGTGGCGCCAAGGGTTCTGAAGATAGCGATGTCCTTTGTTTTTTCCATGACCATCATGACCAGGGAGCTGATGATACTTACGGTGGCGACCAGGATAATGAGCGTCAGAGCGATGAACATACCGGCTTTTTCAAGCTTCAACGCGGCAAACAAGTTTTTGTTTAACTTAATCCAATCCTGGAAACCATAGGAGGGGCCAAGTTCGGATATCAGCTGTTTGCCCAACGCATTGGTCTCATACATATCTGTCACCCGCATCTCTATGGCGCCGGCTGCGGTTTTCAAGTGGGCCAAAGATTGGGCGTCTTTTAAATTCATAAATGCCAGGCTGCCGTCATATTCATACATACCGGTTTCAAAGAAATCGACAACCCGGAACTTTTTCATGAAGGGAACAAATCCGATCGGCGCCAGGGCACCGCGAGGAGAGATGATGAACAGGGTATCTCCTTTGATCAGTCCCAACGTGCGTCCTAATGAGCGTCCCAATACAATCGGAGAGGGTGCAGGGGCGCCATCCGACTCTTTTAGGGGGGCTGTGAAAGCCTTTTCAGACAGCGCCTTGAGGCTGTCGATGTGTAATCCTTTTCCGGCTGATAATGGATCGACGCCTTTGATGGTCGCTCCGGCCACACGCAATTCAGAGCGTAGCATCGCCTGCAGTTCGACCACCGGCCATGCCGCGACAATTTGACTGTTTTGTTCGATTAAACCAATGACCTGTTGATAATCGTCGATGGGCGCAGATTGGCGCTCGATAACGAGGTGCGGTTCGATGCCGAGAATACGGGATTTCAGATCGGTCTCAAATCCGCCCATTACCGCTATCACAACGATCAAAGCCGTAACTCCAATGGCCACACCAATTATGGACAACAAGTTGATCAAGGCGATAATGGTCTGGTTGGGCTTGGATTTGAAATAGCGACGGCTTATGAAAATTTCAAATGTCATCAACCTTCGTACGCTTCTAACTTCTGGCTTTCATGTGAGGAAAAAAGATCACCTCACGTATGGACGGTGCATCGGTCAGCAACATGGTGAGGCGATCAATACCGATGCCTTCGCCGGCTGTGGGCGGCATACCATATTCCAGGGCCTCAATATAGTTTTCGTCCATACAGTGCGCTTCATCGTCACCTTCGTTGCGATCCTCGGCTTGTTGGTTAAATCGCCCCCGCTGATCCTCCGGATCATTGAGCTCTGAGAATCCGTTGGCGATCTCACGTCCGGCGATAAAGAGTTCAAAACGTTCGGTGGTATCAAGGTTTGTGTCGCTGCGGCGTGACAATGGAGAGACCTCAACCGGATATCCGGTGATGAAGGTCGGCTGAATCAATTGGGGCTCAACCAATGCATCAAATAGTTTGGTGATGATTTTGCCCCGACGTTTGGTCTTGGTCAGTTTGACGCCTTTATCCGCTGCAAACTGAATCAACCCCTGGTGATCATTGATAAGTTTGGGATCCAGGCCGCCCAGTTGCGCCAAAGCATCCACCAGGGACAGACGCTTCCAAGGCCCTTTAAACTCAATGGCGTGGCCTTGGTAGGTGACCGTCGTGGTTCCCAATACATCCTGGGCCACTTTGGCAAACAACTGTTCGGTCAAAGCCATCAGATGCTCATAGGTGGCATACGCCTGGTAAAATTCGATCATAGTAAATTCAGGATTATGCTGGGTCGAGACCCCTTCGTTGCGGAAATTCCTGTTGATTTCGAAAACCCGCTCAAAACCGCCGACCACCAATCGCTTAAGATAGAGCTCCGGGGCGATGCGCAGATAAAGTTCCATGTCCAGGGCTTTGTGATGGGTGACAAAAGGGGTTGCCTCGGCACCGCCGGCAACGGGTTGCATCATGGGTGTCTCCACCTCGAGGTAATCCTTGTCGATAAAAAACTGCCTTATGGATTGGATGATGCGGCTGCGCTTGATAAAGGTCTGGCGGACCTCTTCGTTCATGATCAGATCCACATATCGCTGGCGATAACGTTTTTCCGGATCTTTGAGTCCGTGGAACTTTTCAGGCAGCGGGCGTGTGGATTTGCACAAAAGGGTGAATGTTTCAGCCATGAGCGTCCACTCACCGGTTTTGGTTTGGAACAGGGTGCCGGTAAGCCCCGCAAAATCACCGACATCCATTTTTTTAAAGGTGTTGTAGGTGGTTTCTCCCACCTTGTCCTTGCGAATATAGGCCTGTAGTTGGCCGGTTCTGTCTCGAAAACGGATAAAGGCCGATTTGCCAAAGCTGTTGATGGCCATGATTCTACCGGCGGCCGTAAATTGAGTGGTTTGCCCGCCATCTTCCTGGGCTTTTTCGATATGGTGGTGGATATCCGATACCGTGTGAGGTACCTCAAACCCATTTGGAAAAGGGTTGACCCCTTGCTGCCGTAACGTCTCAATTTTTTGCTTTCGCTGTGATATCAGATCTTTGGATTTGTCTTCGCTCATATTCAAAGCCTTTATATTAAAAAACGGGTAGCTCGATGCAGCGGCAACCGCATCGCACCCGTTGGATTAAATTCCACCGCCGTTAAGTACTCAAAATAAGCGCCTTTTGCTACCGTATTTGCCCATCACTGTCAAGTTTATAGTTCGCAATGCGCGGGTGTCGGTATGGTATTATCACATCTGCTTCCCGTTGTGGAGCTATCGGCACTCCTGTTGACTTGGAGCGGTGGGAGGCATAGGATGGGCCTCCTTGGCTGCTAATATGGGCTTTAAGATTATTAATTTGGAGCGCGATATCGCCGGTCGCGGTATTCCGACAGAGCTCACGCCGGCGCCATCATTACCAATTGATAATCTTGAAGCCTGTGGAAATTGGGGGGCACACAGGACGCCGTGACCATGGATCGCGAT
>JASFKE010000636.1:0-3320 GCA_050118795.1 Desulfobacteraceae bacterium
GGATGAAAATGGAAATGAAATTTATCTTCCGATCGACAGGGATTAGAGCCCCCCCTATAGTTGCATAAAAAAGATAGCATACGATAGACCCAATCTTCAAGTTCACCACTGGTTTATTCCTCGAACATATCTCCGCAATGACGTTAATTCAATACCGGCAATTGTTTTTAGCCTTTTTGCCATCTTTTTCATGCAACTATAGGGTAATCTTTTCGAGAGAACCTTCCAGGAGGAATAATATGTCAAAATCTCAAGCAGGACAAAGCGAAGCTGTTTTAGGCGACACACCTGTAGTCAAGATTTCGAAAAGTGAGGGGATTTTCAATGGTATCGCTATGAGTGCGTTGGCAATATATGTTGTTTTTATCGTCATTATAATAGGATCAGTTGTGTTTTATACCAGCCCGAAGCTCCTATTGAAGGGGATCATTGCTCCAACAACGCTTTTTTCCATAAGATTGAGTTTATGGACCTCTGTGCTCACCACGATATTGGCCATCCTGATGTCGATTCCGGCCGGATATATTTTATCCCGGTACAATTTTAGAGGCAAGGCGATAGTCGACGTTCTCCTTGATTTGCCCATCACGCTTCCCCCCCTGATCATCGGCATGTGTCTTTTGGTTTTTTTCAGCACGGCCGCCGGGCAATTTGTGCAAGAGCACATTATGACCTTTGTCTTTTCCGTACCCGGTATTGTGTTGGCGCAATTTACAATTTCCGCATCTTTTGCGTTATACGCCCTGAGAGAGGCCTATGATGCCGTTGACCCCAGATATGAAGACGCAGCCCGTACACTTGGCTGCAATAAGGTCCAGGCATTTTTTAAAGTAACCCTGCCTTTAATAAAACCGGGGATCATCAGCGGAGCTGTAATGACATGGACAAGAGCCGTGGGTGAATTCGTGCCGATTCTTCTGGTGTGCGGGGCATCTCAAGGTCGAACAGATATATTGCCTATTGCTATCTTTTTGCAATTTGAACAAGGAGATATTGAAATGGCAGTCTCGTTGACCATCATATTTCTGGTCTTGAGCGCTGTTTACCTCTCAATGTTTAAAAAACTTGGTTTAAAGGCCGGAGGACTAAAAAAAGAGTAAGGGGAAATTCATCGTATATAACCCTATCTTTTTTATGCAATTATAAGGTCAATTGCCGGGCGCATCAATCTGCAAAACCATATCATTTCATTCCGATATTCAGAGTCAAAGAACCATAGATCCAGGGAGGCAAAAAATGTACACCTCAAAAGTTTTTACCGACCGAAAAATTTTTCTGTTTGTTTTTGGGATCACAGTCGCGCTGCACCTGCTCATTGCGGGTTGTACCAGCGAATCGAAGCAGGCGGGACAATCACAGAAAAAGCAAGAGAGCATTATGGTGGGGGCCGGTGCCGGATTGAAACCCGCATTGGATCCAGTTGCAGAGGCGTTTACAGCGAAAACGGGTATAAAGGTCGAATATTCATATCTATGTTCGGCAATGGTGCTGACCAATATGAGGCTGACCAGAACCGGGGATGTGATGGTGCCGGGTTCTCAGCACTATATGGACCTGGCGATAGAAAAAGGGGTTATCGACCCGGATAGCGTGGCCGTCGCAGGCTATATGATACCGGTTATAGGGGTTCAAAAGGGAAACCCTCATAACATCACCTGCATAGAAGATCTGGCAAAGCCGGGGTTGAAGGTTGGCGTTGGTGAAGCCGAAGCCCTTGCCGTTGGCAGGTTGACGGAAAAGATGCTTAAGGGATTGGGACTGTATGAGGATGTCATGAAAAATGTGGTGCTCACCGGAGGCTCGGCCTCGAAACTGGTTTTGCCCCTGGCGATGGGGAACCTGGATGCGGAAATCAACTGGATGGCAACCTGCCTGGCTTTTGCTGACAAGGTTGATTTTATCAAGATCGACCCAAAGAAACTCAAATACAGTGTGGCGCCCATGGGCATGACTGTTTACTCAAAAACCAAAGAGGCGGCTAAAAAATATCTTGCTTTTGTGGGGTCAAAGGAAGGCCGGGCAATTTTTGAAAAGTTTGGATTCGCAGCTTATTTTGATCCGGAAAAAATTGAAAAAATCAGATAAGAAGTAAACGCGGTCGTGATACAGCTTCCTTTCTCTATCCTTACCAAAAAGATTATCTTGAAGCTCATAATAAGGAGGAGTTCGCATGAGAGACATGGTCGATTTTAAAAATGTTGAATTTACAATCGGAACTTTCTCCCTTCACGATATTAACTTTAGTATTAAGGATGGGGAATACTTCGTCATTTTAGGCCCTTCGGGAAACGGGAAAACACAATTGCTCAAGCTCCTGGCAGGACTCAATAGGCCAAAAAGCGGCGAAATATGGATCGATGGGACACGGCGCGATCATCTTCCCCCCGAAGAACGGGACATCGGATATGTATTTCAGGATCAAGTTCTTTTTCCTCATATGAACGTCTATGATAACATTGCATTCAGCTTGAACCTGAAAAAAATGGATAAATCAGAGAAAAAAGCGAAGATCGAAAGCATGGCGGATATTCTTGGAATCTCCTATATGCTGGAAAGATCGACAATTAATTTAAGCGGCGGCGAGAAACAGCGTGTTGCCCTGGCAAGAGCCATGGTGATGGGGCCCAAAGTTCTGATCATGGATGAGCCTTACGCCGCTTTGGACAGGAATCTTCAAGAGAGACTGACACTGGAGGCCAGGGAGCTTCACCAGCAGTTAAAGCAGACAACAATACATGTTACCCACAACCAGGAGGAGGCAATAACGCTGGCGGACAGACTGTGTATACTGGAAAATGGCAGAATAAAAATGATCGATACACCCGATAAAGTGTTCAGAAATCCTACCTCCACCTTTGTGGCCAATTTCGTGTGTACTGAAAACATATATGAAAATGCGGTTGTGGAAAACGATGATGGGGAGGTGCTAAGACTGCAATTCAATGGATATCAGGTGTTTTGCAACTACCTTAAAACCGCAGATAGAATATGTATTTCCGAAAGTGATGATAGAGGTTTTTTTCATTGTTCCCGAGAGCTTAGCGGAATAACCGGCGCGGTGACATATTGCGTGAGGCCGGAGTGTACGCTATTGCATAGTTCTTATCCCGAAAATTTAAAAAGAAATGTTTTTAAAGGAGAAGTTGTCAAAATTTTTGACAGGGGGCTGATGTTTCAATCGAATATAAAAGTAAGTGACGAATTTCTAATTGTAAACCTGACAATGAGAAAAAGATTTCTAGATATGAATATCAATACAGGAAGTGAGGTCTATTTGAGCTTCGATGAAACCAACGTGCATATTATCGACGATACAATTA
>JASFKE010000637.1:0-3320 GCA_050118795.1 Desulfobacteraceae bacterium
GTGTATATATGATATGGATCATACACATTCATTCGAGGGGTACACCATGCGAACCAATATTGTCATTGATGACAAACTTATGGATGAAGCCATTAAGCTGACCGGATTGAAAACGAAAAAGGCTGTGGTTGAAACCGGTCTCAAGCTGTTGATCCGGCTTAGAAAACAAGAGCGCATTAAAAGCTTGCGGGGTAAATTAAGATGGGAGGGCGACCTTGAAAAAATGAGGTTGGATCAGTGATCCTGGTGGATACCTCCGTGTGGATCAGCTATTTCAATGGCCATTTCACATGGCAGACGGACCTGCTGGAACACTATCTGTCTAAAGAACCCATTGTCATGGGAGATTTGATTCTCACCGAGATTCTCCAAGGTTTTAGATCCGACAGGGACTATACTACAGCTAAGTCCTTCCTTGATGAGCTGCCCTTTCACCCAATGGGGGGGTATCGTATCGCTATTAAGAGCGCCCAAAACTACCGCAAACTCCGGAAAACCGGCATTACCGTCCGAAAGACAATCGATGTTATCATTGCAACTTTCTGTATGGAGCAAGGGTTGACTTTGCTCCATGATGATCGTGATTTTGAACCGATTGCTACCCACTGCCCTTTAAAAACCTGCACCCGTCCAGAATAACTAGATGAGTGGAAACAGCACCCGGATCCGGCCCATGGTGCCCACCATATCCTTGATTTTCTCCATTGTGCGCGCGGCCGCATGGGAAACGGCTGCCAACGACTCTTCCTGAGAAAACGACAGGTTCTGGATGTTTCGGCCGCCGGTTTCAGGGGATCGACCATGGTCTTGTCGCCAGGTGATACGCAATGGCCGGGCTACTGAACGCGGGCGCGGATGCGCAGTTCGAAGTGGGGTGCGGGAAGATCGCCTGTGCCGACGAATGTACCGCCCGGGCGAATGCGGATCCAGGTCACGGCATCGTCGAAGCCGTCGGCGTCGGGGACGGGTTCGTAGTTCCAGTTGAGCCCGTCGGTGGAGAACTCGACGTCGTCGAAAAGATTGCCGAGACCGCCGAAGTTGAAGGTCAGGCCGCTTGCAGCCGTGCCGGTGCCGTCCGTGAACTCCACCGGTCCGCTGCCGGCTTCTCCCAGGTCGTCGACGAACAGGCTGACCGTGGATGGCATCGGATCGCTCACGACGATCGTGTCGGCATCGACGTTACCGGCGCCCATGTTAAAGGCCGTGATGATGTAATCGACGTAACTGCCGGGAATCGCCTTCGGATAGGTCGTGTTGTTGACAGGATCGTAGACGGTCGACACCGTTTTCTGCAGCACGATGACCGGCTGGTTATCTATGGTGAGCGTGAGTACGGGCTCGGGGTAGACGTAGCGCCGCATCAGAATATTGCGCACGCGCCCCTGGTCCTGGGCCGTCATGATGGCGGCGAAACCGCGGCCGGTGTTCTCGCTTGCGTTGTCGGTGCCGCTGACATGCAGGTTGGTGTCGGAAGGATAGCCGAGCGCGGTCCAGTTGTCGGAAAAATCCTCGTCCCAGTAGGAGAGGTTCGTGGGCGCCGTCAGCCAGGCTGCAAGCCCCTGCCGGCGCCACTGGTTCGACACGAGCGCCGGCGGGTTCGGACCGTTCACGGTGGTCGTCTGGCGATTGTCCTCGACAATGTCGCCATCTTCGTTGTAGCCTCTCCCATTGCAGCCTGGGAAGTGTCCTTTGTTGCTCGCGTAGTAATGATTGGACGATTCGTTGCCGCCCGTGCCGCTTTGCACGATGCCGCGCACGAGTACGCCTGTCGTCATGTTTGTCGGGTAACACCCCGTGTGGAACCACTCGGCCTCGACGTAGATGTCGCGCTCGTCGATGGTGATGCGGTAGCCGCTCGTAGAGTCGTTGCCATTGTCATAGGTATAATAGCCGGCCGCGTTCCAGGCCAGGGAATCGTCCCAGGCACTGCCATGCCAATTGTCGATGCGCCCGCGTACGTACTGGCCCGATCGATCAGTCGAAGCGTCGTCGTACCACAGGTAGACGTTGGTCGGCGTCATCGCGGGTACGCCGTCCGGGGTGAGGTTGTTGTGGTACATATAGTAATTATCATCGCTGCCGCCGGCCGCAATATCCGCGACGAGCATGAAGCGTACGTCGGTCGCTGTCGTATTGCAGTCTAACACATGGCGAGGCAGCTCCTGCCAAGCCAGCCCGTCGAAATAGGTGACGCGCAGGTCGGAGCAGTCGGACAGCATCTCATCTGACGCGATAAGTGCCTGAGTATCGATCGTGACAATGCGGGCCGTGTAACCGGCGTAGCCTTTGTCGGGCGAATTGGCGCCGACCGAGACGTCGATATTATAGCGCCGGCTATACGCTGTATCCCACCACAAACTCGTGGCGGCGACGGCTGGCGTGACCTCGATCAGGCAAACGATGGCGAGCATCACCGTCAGCCTTGCGATGGTCTTCCTACAATGTGCCGTGACTTCTGACATAGCGGTTTCCTACTGGTCGAACCTTACGCACGCCGTTTCTTAACCCTTCTCAAAAAGTACTGTAATGCCTTGATTGAGAAACGCAGGTAAAACCCCTGGGGCCGCAAAAGATCGGAAATTGTTTTTTTTACTATGCCAAGTATACCCAACCGAAGCTTGTGAGTCAATACCATTATAAATACAGCATATTGTGCGAGGTTAGATGCGCTCATTGCAGTCTAACCCCGGAAATCAACATTTGCACCTTTTTCTGGATATCATTGATAGTGGGAATATCCGCATTGAAATCTGGGAACGGGGAGCGGGCTACACCCTGGCCTCGGGCAGCAGCAGTACTGCCGCTGCAGCCGTTGCCTACAAGCTCGGTTTCTGTGATCCGGCAATCACTGTTCACATGCCAGGAGGAGAACTTGCCATAAAGTTCTCTAAGGGCTTTTCCGCTACTATGACCGGTCCAGTGACCCGTGTTTGTGAATGTAGTTGCAGCAAAATCAATTAGTGGGTTTGGAAATGAAAATAAAGCAACCGCAAACGCAAACAGAGATTGAAGAGGTGCGTAAGCTCTTCCGGGAGTACGAGGCATTCTTGGATGTTGATTTGTGTTTCCAAGATTTCGAAGAGGAGCTTGCCAGTTTGCCCGGGAAGTATTCACGTCCAAGTGGCGATCTCCTTATAGGTCTTGATGGGGAAAAAACAGTGGGATGTGTTGCGGTTCGCAAGATAGACGATGGTGTGTGTGAGATGAAGCGTCTTTTCGTCAGACCAGAGGCAAAAGGGACGAGGTTGGGTAGAAAACTTGCCCAGGAGATCATTGCAATCGCCCGAGAACTTGGCTACTCGTTGATGCGGCTCGACACA
>JASFKE010000638.1:0-3302 GCA_050118795.1 Desulfobacteraceae bacterium
CCAAGGCGTCCGGAGGTGAAGAGCCGTATTGCTATACTGCGAACCTTCGGCAACGCGGGATATGGGGCCCTCAGGCCTTTTTTTGGGCTATGATGCGTAGGCCTTCTATTGTCAAATCAGGCTCAACCGCCTCAATGGTGTCGGTGACATGTCGAATGAGCAGTGCCAGTCCACCGGTGGCGACGACCACGGGGTCGCTTTGCATTTCAGCTTTCATACGCTGAACAATACCGTCCACCAATCCTGCGTATCCGAAAATAATTCCGGACTGGATGCAGCTGATGGTATCTTTGCCCACCACCGCCGCAGGAGGCTTGAATAATTCGACCCTCGGCAATTTTGATGCATGGGTATAAAGGGCTTCGGCTGAAATGGCGATACCGGGGCTGATGGCCCCCCCCATATATTCTCCCCGTTGGGAAATGGCGTCAAAGGTTGTCGCGGTGCCGAAATCGATGATGATCAAACTGGTTTTGTACCGTTCGTAAGCCGCTACGGCATTGACAATGCGATCGGCGCCCACTTCGTTGGGATTGTTTCCTAAAATGGGCATGCCGGGATATGACTTGGCATCGACCCATTGGGCAGGGCGGCCCAGATATTTTTTACAGAAGGTGTTCAGGATGGTGACGATAGGGGGAACGACACAGGAGATAATGCATTGATCAATATGTTCAAACGCCAGGCCGGCCTGATTAAAAAGCGCTGCCGCGAGCACGTTGAATTCATCTTCCGTGGTATTGGGTTCGGTACGGATGCGCCAGCTGCACTTTATAGTGCGACCGTCAAAGACTCCCATGACGGTATTGGTGTTGCCGACATCGATGACAAGTAACATTGGCGATACTCCCATATGTTGAGGGTGGATATATTTTATTCAGCGTTTGTGCGGTTGTTTATCCAGATTATCAAAATCCAACCCAGAGGCGATATCGGCTTAAAGGCCAATAGATTAAACGTTGCGAATCGCATTAATCACTTTGACCATGGCCACCGTATTGGCCACATTGTGAACCCGGATGATGTGGGCGCCATTTAATATCGAAGCGGCCACAGCGGCCTGGGTGCCGGTCTCTACTTCCGGCCGGTCCGGGCTGAGATCTTCTTGGGATGGGTCTTTGAGAATGTCTCTGATGAAGCGTTTGCGTGATGGCCCCACCAAGATCGGTGCCCCAAGTTCATTAAATGCAGCCAGCTGGTTGATTAACATGAGATTGTGGTATCCGGTCTTGCCGAATCCGATGCCGGGATCGATGATGATATTGTGGCGTTGGATACCGGCTTTAACCCCAAGTTCGATGGCATTGCGCAGGTACTCCAGCACCTCCGCCACCACGTCGTCATAGGTGGGATTTGACTGCATGGTGCGCGGTGAGCCTTTCATGTGCATCAGGATCACCGGAACACCGAGCCGTGCAGCTGTCTCGGGCATCTGCCGGTCCATGTGCATGGCACTGATATCGTTAATGATGCAAGCGCCTGCGTCGATGGCCGCTTGGGCCACGTCAGCCTTGGTGGTGTCGATGGAGATAGGCGTCCGGATGCGGCCGGCCAATTCTTTTATGACCGGCACCACCCGGGTGATCTCTTCCTGTGCGGAGACTTCGTCGGCGAAAGGGCGAGTGGATTCACCCCCTATATCAATAATGCCGGCACCGGCTTTGGCCAGACGCAATCCCTGGGCCACGGCCGCTTCTACTGAGTTGAACCGCCCTCCATCGGAGAATGAGTCCGGGGTCACATTGACAATTCCCATGATGGTGGTTTTCGGGCCAAGCAGCAGTTGCCGGTTCTTCCAATTCAGAGTGTAGGCGCGCATCTTATGGGTTACTCGCTATTGGGCGTTGGATCATCGCGATCTTCCATATTTTCGGCGCCGCTATCGTCCATGTCGGAATCTTGCTCTTTAACGGCATCGGGCCGCTGCCCCGGTTCGTCATCAGAGCGCTTCGGCAGGTCGATATCCGGTTTAAGGGCAACGATGAGTTCATCCAGCTCTTTTCCCAGCACGGTCTCTTTTTCCAGAAGCTGTTCTGACAATGCGTGGAGCAAATCCAGGTGCTCTTCCAATACGGCCTTGGCCTTGGTGTGAGCATTTTTGATCAATCTGGCGATCTCGTCATCAATCCTCTGGGCGGTTTTTTCAGAATAATCACGGTGCTGGGCGATTTCTCGTCCCAAAAAGACCTGCTCTTCACCTTTTGAGTATGAGAGGGGCCCCAGTTCATCGCTCATGCCCCAAGTGCGTACCATCTGCTGGGCCAATTCGGTGGCTTGTTTGATATCATTGGATGCCCCTGTACTGATGCGGTCGAAGACAATCTCTTCGGCTACGCGGCCACCAAAGGCCACGGCCAGCTCACCTTCAAGCTGATCTTTATATTTGAAGTCGCGCTCTTCCGGAAGAAACCATGTCACACCGGCAGCCCGGCCCCGGGGGATAATCGTGATTTTGTTAATGGCATCGGCATTGGGTAAAAAACGCGCCACCAGAGCATGGCCCGCCTCATGATAGGCCGTGGTTTTTCGGTCCTCTTCCTTGATCACTTTGGATTTGCGTTCGAGCCCCATATAAACTTTGTCCTTGGAGTCCTCGAAGTCCACCATTTCCAACTTTTCTTTGCCCCGCTTGGCAGCCAATAAAGCGGCCTCGTTGACCAAATTCTCAAGGTCTGCACCGGAAAAACCAGGAGTTCCCTTGGCCAGGATAAGCGGGGAGACATCGTTGCCTACGGGGGTCTTTTTCATGTGGACTTTAAGAATTTTTTCACGGCCGCGAATATCGGGCAGGCTGACCACTACCTGGCGATCGAAGCGGCCGGGCCGCAGCAATGCCGGGTCCAGCACATCCGGGCGGTTGGTGGCGGAAATCAAGATGACACCCTCATTGGATTCGAAACCGTCCATCTCCACCAGCAACTGGTTGAGGGTTTGTTCGCGTTCATCGTGCCCACCGCCTAAACCTGCACCGCGATGCCGTCCCACAGCATCGATTTCGTCGATAAAAATGATGCAGGGCGCATGTTTTTTGCCCTGCATAAAGAGGTCGCGCACCCGCGATGCGCCAACACCGACGAACATCTCCACGAAATCGGACCCGGAGATACTGAAAAAAGGCACACCGGCTTCACCGGCGATGGCGCGTCCCAACAAGGTCTTTCCGGTTCCCGGGGGGCCCATTAGAAGTACACCTTTGGGGATGCGGCCGCCCAGGCGTGTAAACTTTTTGGGGTCACGCAAAAACTCCACAATCTCGCTCAACTCTTCTTTGGCTTCGTCAATACCGGCAACATCCTTAAAGG
>JASFKE010000639.1:0-3302 GCA_050118795.1 Desulfobacteraceae bacterium
GTTCTCACGCCCTTGACCGATGCGTTCGCCGTCAAAGGAGTACCAGGCCCCGCTTTTGTCTACAATTCCGGCTTCAACCCCCTGGTCGAGCAAGTCACCGACCACAGAAACGCCTTCGCCATACATGATATCAAATTCAGCCTCTTTGAAGGGGGGCGCCATTTTGTTTTTCACCACCTTTACACGGGTGCGGTTGCCAACAATGTCCTGACCGTTTTTAATGGCGCCGGTGCGTCGGATATCGAGGCGCACGGAGGCATAAAATTTCAAGGCATTACCCCCGGTGGTGGTTTCGGGGTTGCCGAAGACGACGCCGATTTTCATCCGTATTTGATTGATGAAAATCAGACTGGTGTTGGTTTTCCCGATGGTTCCGGTAAGTTTTCGAAGGGCCTGGGACATGAGCCGGGCTTGTAATCCCATGTGGGCATCTCCCATCTCGCCTTCGATTTCGGCACGGGGCACCAATGCCGC
The DNA here is from genome assembly GCA_050118795.1 of Desulfobacteraceae bacterium. GTDB lineage: Bacteria > Desulfobacterota > Desulfobacteria > Desulfobacterales > Desulfosarcinaceae > JARRKU01. Next base: position 475 of record JASFKE010000639.1, read on the forward strand.
CACAGAGTCGATGACGATGACATCGATGGCGCCGCTGCGCAGCAACATATCGGCGATCTCCAATGCCTGCTCGCCGGTATCCGGCTGAGAGACCAGAAGCTCATTACAATTGACGCCCAAGCGTTTGGCATAGCCCTCGTCAAGGGCATGCTCCGCATCGATGAATGCGGCGATGCCGCCCAGCTTCTGGGCGTTGGCCACAGCGTGCAGGGCCAGTGTGGTCTTACCCGAAGACTCAGGGCCGTATATCTCGATAACACGTCCCCTGGGCAGGCCGCCGACACCAAGGGCTCTGTCCAACGAAATGGCGCCGGTGGATATGACAGGCACATCCACCACGGGACGGCTACCCAGCTTCATAATGGAACCTTTGCCGAATTGGCGTTCGATCTGGCTCATGGCAGAATCAACTGCTTTGGATTTATCCGGTGATGCACTCATAGGGCCTCCGTATGCTCTGATGTATGTTCGATTCGATACAGTATGCTGCCGCCTTGCAGACAGATCCTATACAGTAATTTAGGGTACCTCATGACGACGTCAAGTCCGCCGTGGCCATGGGTGTATAAATAGCGCCCCGGGGCTGCAGATCGCTTTTATAAAGCACCATCCTTTGAACTGCAAACGATATGGGTGAAAAATGCCCCACATCCTGTATCGCCTCCGAAAGCGCCTTCGACGCCACCGGCCCTTTGATCCTGGCCAGGGTCAAATGGGCCCGATAGCCCCTTTTATCCCTGTCATAGCCGAGCGGTTCAAGCTGATCTTCAAGCTTACGGTGCAGTTGCTTCAAGGCCTGGACCTGCCCCCCAAATCCAACCCAAAGCACCCGCGGACGCTTGATACCCGGGAAGACCCCCATACCTTGGAGGGTCAACTCCAACGGCGGTTCATCGCATGCGACATGCACGATCGCCGCCCCAATTTTGGGTGCATCAGCTACAGGAATATCGCCCAGGAACTTCAGTGTCAGGTGGAGGTTTTGTGGTTTTACCCATCGCATCTTCATGCCGCGGGCCTTGAGCGCGCTTTGCAATGTGGCTGCGCGGTCAACAATATGTTCCGGCAGCTTAAAGGCTACAAACGCGCGAAGGGTTCGCCCCATAATTTACCTGCCCTGCTATCCGCCCGGCATTACACCGGCAGCATCATCTGCGGCTCGCCCAGCAGAAAATCCCCCTTTTGGATCCACTCTTTCAGGGTGTCCGCGATTTCCCGAGCCCGCACCATACTCGACAACGGCACGGTGGAGATCTCTTCGTCATTGACGCGAATGGTTCCGCTCTTGAGCTCGGCATAGCTCACCTGGGCCAAACTGCGGGAATTACCTTTGGGATAGTCTGCGCCGTAATCGACCACCTGGGTAAACAACTCCTCGTCCGATACGCCGGTATAGCCGGCCATCTGGGCATTCAGTATGGGAATGGGGATGCCGAGTCCCACGCAGAGCGAGCAGCCGTACCCTCGTATGGAGACGCCCACCACCCACCGGGGGCTCATCTGCTTCATGTCGCCCATGACCCAAAGGGTACCGGCCGGCCGCATGGTTGCGCCGCCCGGAGTGCGCTCCACTGCGGGGTTATGCTGGGTACCGTTCCAGGTGACATAGCCCACCCCGCCGCCTAAAAATATCCGCGTCCCCAGCCCGATTGTCTTGTAATACGGGTCATTGAACAAGGGACTCAGTTGACCGGCACTGCAATAGTTGGCGTTGCCCATCTTGGGTTTGAGGGTTCCCATATAGGTGTAGATGGTCCTTTTTAAGCTATTTACGGCCACGTTGTAGTTCTGATACCCGTTGCGGGGGTTGCACAATACCGCATTGGGCAACTTTTCCAGGGTGATCTTTTTTTCGTAGGTGCGGCGGGGATAACAATCGGTCCCATACCCCTCGGCTCTGAGGTGCAGGGTTTTTCCGTCACACAGGTCCTGGATTACATGCCCGCCGCCATAGTTGAACTCGCCGGGATAGACTTTATTCAGCGGATCCTCCTCGCAGGGTTCTGTGGCGCCGACGTAGGTGTCCACCGCAGCCAACCCGCCATAGGCCGGTACATTGTTGATCCAGATTTTGGAGGCTTTGATACCGGGCACGCTATGGCCGAAGTTGATCAGCGCACCGGAAGAGCACATGGGGGCAAAGGTCCCGGTGGTGACCACATCGATCTGTCGCGCCGCCTCTTCGGGGCCGTTGTCCTGGACAATGGAGATCATCTCTTCGGCGGTTACGACGACGACGTCACCGGACTTTATCTTGTCGTTGATCTGCTGATAACTCTTTTGAACTTTTTTCTTCGCCATGGGGGTAGTCGCCTTTTGGTCACTGCACTGAACCGGTTTTGATAAGGATGTTGTCTTGAACCCAGTGGCTGTCCCACCACTCGATTGGATTGATAAACGTATGGTGCACCAACATGCTGAAATGCAGGTGATCTCCACCGGCCAAACCTGTGGTTCCGGTGTTGCCGATAATATCTCCTTTGGAGACCATCTGGCCCACAGAGACATCGATATTGCTCAAGTGCGCATAGAGGCTGAATAGCCCGAAACCATGATCGATGATGACCGTGCGTCCGTAGATACCGATATTATCGGCATGCACCACTTTGCCAGTGTTGGCCGCCGGTATGGGGGAACTCTTCAAAGAGGCCAAATCCACCCCCATATGGGTTTGGTTATCGATGGTTTTTCCTTTATAGAGATATTTGCGATGATCTGCATAACCGGCCCGATTGGCTGCCCCGGGCAAGCGAACAAACGCGCCTTTCCAGTGCATCTTTGCTTCTGATTGGGAGGTGACCTTGACGATCTCTTCGTAATTTTTGCGG
>JASFKE010000640.1:0-3298 GCA_050118795.1 Desulfobacteraceae bacterium
TCATTGATCTGCACAACGATGCTCTTGAAAAGTATATCGAACCGCGCCCCGGTTCCGTATTTCCTATGGATTCGGCAATGGTCGAATTCGATAAAACGCTTTCCGCCTGCGGGGTGACAACCATATTCCACTGCATCGCATTTGTATTTCAGGAAGCACGCGATCGGTCTCTGCGAACCAATGACATGGCGGATCATATCTTGACGAAACTTGTTGAGCTGCGCCCATGGCTCAGAACCCGCACAAAGACGCATCTGCGCTTCGATATCTTGAACCTGACGGCCTTGCCCCTGCTGAAAGCATACGCCCGGCAGGGCCATGCCGACCTGCTCTCGTTTATGGATCATACCCCCGGACAGGGTCAATACAGAGACACGGATGTTTATCGGCGGCGGATGATTAAACATTACGGCTGGTCCCGGGACCGCATCAACCGGCTCATCGACGACCGCCGGCGCGAGCGCGAATCATTGGCGGACAGTGAACTCTTTTCCCTGTCGCAGATGTACCATGAACATGACATACCCATGGCCTCTCATGATGATGACGGCCCGCAAAAGGTCGCCTGGGCGCGCAGACTTCATGCAGCTATTTCTGAATTTCCAGTTTGCATCGAGGCCTTTGACGCGGCAAAAAGAGCTGGGATGTGGACCGTTTTCGGCGCACCCAACGTGCTGAGGGGCCATTCGCAGTCTGGAAATATGAGCGCCTCTGAAATATTCACATCGGGAAAGGGAGAAATCCTGGCATCTGATTACGCACCGATGAGTATGCTGCACGCTGTATTCAAGCTGAGCCGGCAATCCAATATTCCGCTGCATGAAACCATAAAATGGATCACCCTGAATCCGGCAAAAGCGGTCCGCCTCGACCATGAACTGGGATCCATTGAAGAAGGCAAGCTGGCGGACCTGGTCCTTGTCAATTCCACGGCTAGAATTCCCCATGTGACAATGACCATGGCTGGGGGCAAGGTCACCTATCGCACCAACTCGGATGCCGTATTTCAAAACCGCCACCAAAACCTTCAATGGGTTGATCCGATGGAGCACGAGTACGACGGCCATTGTCTTTCCTCGTATCGGCGAAAATCCTGAAATCCTCGCATTAGCTGTCGATTACAATGACCGTCTCGGCAAGCTCCACATGGCCGACACTCCTGCAAAAAGAAACAAAAGCCCCGCAGCGGCAAACGTTGCCCGCAGGCCAAGCCACAGCGCCACACCGGCGCCCATCAAGGGCGCCGCTGCCCGGGCCCCGGCATTGACGGCATGGTCCAGACCGAATACGGATCCTTCCGAACCTTCTTGCGTCTGTATCACCAGCAGGGCGCTGATGGACGGCACAATGCCGCCAAGAGCGATCCCGGCCATTGCATGAAACATCAGCAACTGCCACCCGGTTGTTACGAGGCTTTGAAGCCAGTAGAATACCGAGGCCGCCAAAGTGCTGGCGATTACGATTCGCCGGTGCCCGATGCGATCACCCAATCGTCCCAAGGCGAGGGCACCGCCGGTCATTGCCGCCGATCCGGCTCCCACAACAAAGCCGGTGAAAATGTTGAGCCGAGTGGTGTCGGCTGCTAGTAATTGGATAAAAAGGGGCAGTACCGGTATCAGCATCATTCGACCCAACTGGCTCACAAAGCGTATTCCATAGGTGATCCGAACTTCTGAACCCGCCAGAACCCTTTGCCATGCGGCAAAGAAACCCGCTCGCCCATGATCTGCCGGCCGAAGAGGATTAAAGTTCTCTTTTACACCAAACAGCACCAGAACACCGGCGGTCAACAACAGGAAACTGGTAACGAAAAATGTCGCACGATATCCGACCAGTTCGGCAACCAGACCCCCGATAACCGGTCCCAACGCCAGCCCGATGTTCATTCCGACCTGAAGCAGCCCCATGGCGAACCCGGTGCGCTCACGGGGAGCCGCGGCGGCCACCAACGCGTTGGCGGCGCCGATCACACCCGTCACAAGGCCTTGAATGGCCCGGAGCAACACCAGCTGTTCCGCCGACTGCACATACCCCATCAACAACACCAGCAGTGCCCCGCCGAACATGGCCCGATTGACCATGATCTTACGGCCCCAGCGATCGGCCAATGCGCCCCAAAAAGGAGATGCGAGCATCATGGTAAAAGCCTGGGCTGAAAAAACCAATCCCGCCAGCAATTCAACACTCATGTGGGTACGGGTGCCAAGATGGGCGACATAGAGGGGCAGAAAAGGAAAAACACTCGAAAACCCAATAGCCGTAACAATCTGGGCATAGAACATGATATACAGAGTTCGTTTCCAGGATTTCACTATCCACGCGCTTTATCGTTTCAAAAAGTTCCAACAAACAGAATTTGGTTAAGCATCACAGGTTTAAAGGCCACAACTCGCGTTCAGCCTCCATGCCAAATACCGGCGATCCGGCACTTAAATAGATTAACGTCGTCTGACCTTCATTGTACAAGCTATGTAAGCTGTTGGATGGAATGAAAATCGTGTCTCCTGAACCAACTGCGGCTTTTTCGCCATCAACTTCCATAACCCCGTTTCCTTGAAGAATCATATAGCATTGCTCGGTTTTATGGCGATGAGGTTTCTGGATACCTCCTGGTTTCATCTCAACAAGAGATGTCGTTATATGTTTTGCCCCCACTGTTGATTCGGCGATTAACAGAAACGATCGAATATTGTCTCTCTCGTATTGAGGAGCATTTTTTTGGGTTATTATTTTCATGATTCCCTCTTATTTTCAACGTTTGAACTCAGCAACAGGCGCAAGGGACGTTTGAAGCAAATGCAAAAACGACACGGGTAACGATCGCTTCAGTGCGTTATGTGGTGTTTAATTTTATTACAAAAGCCTGTTTTTCGTTTCTATCGAAACCAATCGATTCGTAAAAACGATACATCGATTCGTTTTTTCTACCAGTTAAAAGCATAATCTTGTAGCAATCTTTTTTCTTTGCATAATCGATAGCATGTTCAACTATCGCTTTGCCAAATCCTTGCCTTCTATAATCGGTATGCGTTATAACATTTTCTATTAATCCATAAGGCCTGCACCCTCTCGTAAGATTGGGGGTAATTGTTATTACACATGACGATACTAAATGTTCGTTTTTAAAAACGCCGAAGATTAGATGGTGTTTATTGACTTGTATTTGTCGCCACGTCTCTTCAATAACTTCTTGGCCAGGTAATGGATCATCTATCTCGTTTAGATATTGATAAAGATGAAGAAGTCTATCTAGTTCGGATGGTTTTATTTTTCTTATTTCCAATTATTTTTCCTTTTC
>JASFKE010000641.1:0-3295 GCA_050118795.1 Desulfobacteraceae bacterium
GAAACAAATACAGTGGTTTCGAGACACTTGAGGAACTTCTGGGAATCAAGCTCATCCAAAAGGTTTATGAAGATAAAGCCAGCTTGAAGCGGATCGTCAAAGCCGGGCGCGATCAAGGCTGCAAAGTGGTCGTGGGCGGAAGCGTCACCCAGCAAATTGCCGAAGCACTGGGCCTGACGTTCATTGAGATCCGCACCTCGGACGAGGATATCGCGGCGACCATCGAAGACGCCAAGTCCGTTGCCCTCTCCGCCCGGGACCAAAGGGCCACCTCACTGCGTTATCGCGCTATCATCAACGCTGCTTCGGACGGCATCATCGCCGTGGACGACCGCGGCCTCATGACAACCATCAATGCCACCGCCGCCACCTTGCTCAAACTCGACGAAGCGGATATTCTCAACCGCCATATCAGCGAAGTGATTCCCCATGCCCCCATCACCCAGGTACTGACCACTAAAGAGCCGATCCAGGAGCGCCTGGCCGTCATCGGACAGGAGAGCTACGTTTTCAATTATCGGCCCGTTACCTTGGAGGGTGCTGTCATCGGGGCGGTCTCCACCTTCAGGGACATCGGCCATGTCATGCGCGCGGAAAACGTGGTCCGCCGTTCGCTCTCCAAAGGACTGGTGGCGAAATATGATTTTAGCGATCTGGTTCACTCCAGCCCGGCCATGCGGGATGTGGTGAATATCGGACGCCAGTACGCCCTTACGGACTCCACCATTTTGATCATGGGAGAGACCGGCACCGGCAAAGAGATTTTTGTTCACGGCATTCACAATCTCAGCCCCCGGGCCAAGCAGCCCTTTGTATCGATCAATTGCGCCGCCCTTCCCGAGCAATTGTTGGAGAGCGAGCTTTTCGGCTATGAAGAGGGGGCCTTTACCGGCTCTAAAAAAGGGGGCAAACCGGGCCGCTTTGAAATCGCCCACAAAGGCACTATTTTTCTGGACGAGATCGACTCGACCCCTGAAACCGTTCAGATCCGCCTGCTCAGGGTTCTACAGGAGAGAGAGGTGATGCGCCTGGGCGGCGACCGAAAAATACCCATCGATGTCCGTATCGTCGCCGCCGCCAGTGGCGATTTGGGACCTGTGGTACAGGAGGGAAAATTCCGTTCAGACCTGTTTTTCCGGCTCAACGTCCTGCGGTTGCAGATTCCCGCGCTGCGGCACCGGAAGGAAGACATTCCCCTGCTGCTCGATTTTTTCATTCGACATTTTTCGGATCGTCACGGCCTGAAGCCCATAGCGATGCCCGATGACTACCTGCAACGGTTGATGACCTATGCCTGGCCGGGCAATGTGCGCCAGTTGCGTAATTTTGCGGAACGTCTTGTCATGAACTGCAGCCTGCGCTGCAGCAGCGACACCTTGGAGGTCTTATACCGCGAGCTGATTCAGTATGGCGCCCAGCCGGATCGAGGAGAGTCTGAGCCGCAACCCGTCGCCACCCTCAAAAGCCGGATGAAGCATCAAGGCAAGGAGGGTGAACGCAGCATCATTATACAGGCCCTGGAACAGTGCCGGTATCAGAAAAACAGCGCCGCCAAACGTCTCGGCATCTCCCGCACCACCCTGTGGCGCAAGATGAAAGAACTCGGTATAGAGTAAAGTACGCTCTAAAGGCTTTTGCAACTATGCTAACCCCTACCCCATAAGAGCGAATCTGCGTACGGACTGGCATTTTTTTTGCTGTTCATCCTTTCATGATTACCTTCAGATTCCATGCACTGTTTTATTTGGGATTGGAGTGAAATTCGAAAGTCGCCGGGTCTTCACGAGTTTGCGCTTCGTGGCGGATGGCGGCTCGAACCACCATGAAATGAGGGAGAAACGGTTATGCAAAAACGTATCCCCACCGTTTTGATGCGCGGTGGTACGAGTAAAGGTTTGTTCTTTCACGATAATCACCTCCCCGCCGACCATGGGGTCCGCAGCCGTGTCATTTTGGCCGCATTTGGCAGTCCGGACCCCAGCCGGCGGCAGATCGACGGCGTCGGAGGCGGGGTGAGCACCACCAGCAAAGTCGCCATTATCAGCCCGTCCGAACAGCCCGATTACGACGTGGTCTACAATTTCGGTCAAGTCTCCCTTGACCGGCCCATGGTCGATTTCAAGGGCAATTGCGGAAACATCTCCTCGGCTGTGGGACCATTTGCGGTGGACGAGGGGCTGGTCAAGGCCGTGGAACCGATCACCCGGGTGCGGATTCACCAAAAGAACACCGACAAGCTGATCACAGCCGAAGTACCTGTCAAAAACGGCCGGTTTGACCATTGCGGTGATTACGCCATCGCCGGAGTTCCCGGCACCCACTCCCGGATCACCCTTGGATTTGCGGATCCCGGCGGATCGTTGACCGGCAAGCTGTTTCCCACAGGCAACCACCGGGATACCATCGAGGTGCCGAACCACGGAAGCGTTCCCGTCACCATCATCGACGCCGCCAACCCCGTGATTTTGGTGCCGGCGGAGGCGGTGGGCCTGACCGGCATCGAAATCGACGAAATCGACACCGGACAGGAGATTAAAGCGACGCTGGAGACCATCCGCTGTAAAGCCGCCGTCATGATCGGGCTTGCGGCATCCGAGCAGGAGGCGACCCGGCAGAGCCAGGCGGTCCCCAAAATCGCGTTTATCGCACCACCGCGGCCATACACCACCACCGGCGGCCAAACCATAACCACCCGGGATATCGACATAACGGCCCGTATCATGTCCATGGGAACCCTGCACCGATCCTATGCCGTCAGCGGGGGCATCTCTACGGCCGGCGCCGCCATGATTCCGGGGACGGTGGCCCACCCCCTTGTCAGCGAGCCGGCCCGCCAAAACGATCTGCTGCGCATCGGGCATCCGGGCGGCGCCATCGATATCGGGGCCGCCATCGACATCGACGGCGATCGCTGTGTTTACCGGCAAGCCGTCATCGGCCGCACGGCCCGTCGTCTCATGGAGGGCCATGTCCTGGTCCCCGAAGCGTGCTTCAATTAGGGGGTAACGCGCTAAAGCGTTAAGGGCGCTGGAAGAAAGGAATGCATTATGAATCCGAACCTCGGATGGCTGGTCTATATCGTGCTGGGCACCTTGGGCGGCCTGGTCGGATCCCGGCTGAAAATACCGGCCGGCAGCCTGATCGCTGCCATGCTGACCATCATTGTCTTCAAGTTGATTACCAAAATTCACTGGGAGATGCCCAAAGGGTTCAATTTGCTTTTGCAAATCGCATTGGGCATTATGGTGGGCTCTTCTTTCCAGCCGGCCATGCTGCCGATTCTCAAAAAACTCTT
>JASFKE010000642.1:0-3294 GCA_050118795.1 Desulfobacteraceae bacterium
TTTTGCCAGTACTGTAGGATCGACTTTCGGCATCATTGCCGCTGTCAAAGGGGGGTGGGTCGACACCCTTATCAGCCGATTCAACGATGCCTTAATGTCGATTCCGGGAATTCTGGCGGGGCTTGTCGCCATCGCTGCGCTGGGGTCGTCAATCCCGGTTTTAATTCTGGTTACCGGGCTCGTAAAGGCAACGAGCGTTTTCCGTCTCGCCCGTGCCTTGGGGATGGACATTCGGGTGATGGACTACATAGAGGTTGCAAGGGCTCGGGGGGAAAGCCTCTGGTGGGTTCTGCGTCATGAAATTTTTCCCAACGTTGCAATTCCCCTCATCGTGGATTTTGGAATTCGTTTGTCTTTTGCCATACGTTTTATCGCATCTCTTAGTTTCCTTGGACTTGGTGTACAGCCTCCCCATGCCGACTGGGGCAGCATGGTTCGAGAAAACATCGTGGGTTTGAGCGGTATGTCCATGGCACCGATCTTTCCAGCGCTGACCATTGCAATCCTCACCATCGGCTTGAACCTGATTGTCGACGATTATGTCGCAAGATCAGGCCAGGAAGTCACCAAAAGGATAACATAATGGCAGCACTTTTGGAGGTTCAAGACCTGCGTATCGAAATTGAGGGCGCTGAAACAAGCAGCCCCATCGTCCAGGATATCAATTTCACGGTGGATTGTGGAGAGGTTGTCGCTTTGATCGGCGAGTCGGGGTCGGGTAAAACGACGCTATGCCTTTCCGCCCTGGGCTATGTCCGTCCCGGGTTGAAAATAACATCCGGCTCGATCCGTTTCGGTGAAACGGATGTTCTTTCTTTGAAGGGAAAAGCGTTGCGGGATTTTCGGGGCAGGCGGGTCGCCTATGTGGCGCAAAGTGCGGCGGCCGCATTCAATCCCGGAATTACGATCGACGCACAAGTGGTCGAGCCGGCAATTGTTCACAACGTCATGCCCCTTGGCGAGGCACGGTTAAAAGCCGTCGATTTATACCGGCAACTGATGCTGCCGGACCCGGACGCTTTTGGGCGGCGTTATCCGCATCAGGTTTCGGGCGGGCAGCTTCAGCGCCTGATGGCGGCGATGGCCATGTGCTGTGGGCCCGAGATGCTGGTTTTCGATGAACCGACGACTGCGCTTGACGTGACTACCCAGATCGATGTCCTCAAGGCCTTTAAAAATGCGGTCACCCAGCAGGGTGTGGCTACGATCTATATCAGCCATGATCTGGCCGTTGTCGCCCAGATCGCCGATCGGATCATTGTGCTCCTCAATGGAGAGATCATGGAACAGGGGACCACAGAGGAAATCATCTGCCGACCACAGCATGATTACACCCGTATGCTGATGGCCGCCTGCGACCCCGATTCGGTACTTGCCGGCGCCTGTGACAATCTGATGGCACTGCGTGAAAATGCCTGCAGCAACCGAAAAGTGAAACGCATCATGACATGCGGCTCTGAATCCACAGCAAAAAAACTGGAAAGACAAACGGACGCAGCCCTGCTTGAAATCAAAAACGTGACGGCCGGATACGGTGGACTTGGCCGCAACGGGTTGCCCAAAATTCCGATCCTCAACGATATCAGCCTGAGCGTTACCGGAACGTCGATCGTCGGCATTATCGGCGAGTCCGGTTCAGGAAAAACGACACTGGGTCGTGTCATTGCGGGGCTGCAACCATTGGCCCAAGGAGAGATCCGCCTGTTGGGAAATCCTTTGCAGCCATCTGTCCGGAGACGATCCAAGAATGAGCTGCGCGCCATCCAGATGGTTTTTCAGATGGCGGACACGGCCTTGAATCCAGCCCATACGATCGAGAAAATCCTTGGAAGGCCGATCGAGTATTTTCAGGGGATCACCGGAAAGCATCAGAAAAAAATGGTGGGCGAGCTCCTTGAACTCGTTCAGTTGCCGGCCCACATTGCAGCCCGGAAGCCGCAGGAGCTTTCCGGCGGTCAGAAACAACGGATCAACCTGGCCCGTGCGTTTGCCGCCAATCCGGAAATTGTCATCTGCGACGAGGTGACCTCCGGCTTGGACACCATTGTGCGGATGTCGATTATCGATCTGATCAGAGAACTGCATTGCAAACTCGGCATCACCTTTCTGTTCATTACCCATGATATTTCAACAATTGCATCTCTGGCCGAAGACATTGTCGTTATGAGTGAAGGCCAGGTAATGGAACAGGGTCCGGTCAAAAAGGTGCTTACCCAACCGGAGCACCCATACACCAAGGTTTTGATGGCTTCGGTACCGCACCTTCGAATCGGTTGGCTGGATGAGGCGATAGATGAAAGAGATTGCGTGCTGCGTGCCACCGAAGCGGCGGTCATTACCGGTGACGTTGTAAATAATTGAACTTATATGTAATTATCCGACTTAGCCGAAAAGGGATTCAACAAAATGGGGGAATCGAATTTCAACCGGGCAACTGAAATTTTGTATCAGGGTGCTTATGTGCAAGGCCATGCGGAAAGACCGGAAACACCACCAATATATTTAACAACGGCATTCAACGTCGAAGACTTGGACGATCTGCAATCCGTCTACGCCGCTAAAGGATACACCTACAATCGAACAGCAAATCCCAACCGCAACACCTTGGCCAAATTGATAACTTATCTGGAAAATGGTGAGGATTCCATTATCTTCAGCTCGGGTATGGGGGCCATCTCGACGGCCACGCTTGCCCTGCTGGAAAGAGGGGATCATATCCTCTTCGATGACACCCTGTTCAGCGAGACCTTTATTTTCATTACGAAGGTGCTTCCGAAGTTCGGCATCGAGATAACCAAAGTTGATTTCACCGATCTGAACGCCGTCAGGCAATCGGTCAAACCGAACACTAAAATATTTTATACGGAAACGGTGTCCAATCCGATGATTACCGTCGTCGATATCGAGGCCGTTGCAGAAGTCGCCCATGCAAACGGCGCCAAGCTGATCGTCGACAACACCTTCACCACCTCCCGGGTAATTCGGCCCCTGGAAAAGGGTGCAGATATCAGTATCAACAGCTTAACCAAATTTGCCAACGGGCACAGCGATGCTGTGGCCGGTTCGCTGACCGGTTCGAAGCAAATCGTAAACAAGATTTACGACCTGCAGGTGCTGCTGGGCAGCACCATCGATGGATTTACTGCTTGGCTTGTTCAGCGCGGAATCCGTACCATGGACCTGCGCGTCCAAAAGCAACTGGACAACGCGGAAAAACTGGCCCACGCGCTCGACGCCGACCCGCGGGTTATCAAAGTCCATCACCCCAGCCTGGAAAGTCATCCCCAGCATGAG
>JASFKE010000643.1:0-3293 GCA_050118795.1 Desulfobacteraceae bacterium
ATCGTATTGATCGGATTTAGTTTAGGTGGAAACCTTACCCTTGTCTATCTTGGAAGCCATGGCAGCGAACTGCCCCCCCAGGTTGTCTGCGCTGCGGTCTTTTCAGTTCCTTGTGATTTAGCGGCCAGCGCCGATGTACTGGCACGAATGCGGTGCAAGCCTTACATGCGTAATTTTTTGTCGTCGCTGCATCAGAAAATTCGGGAAAAGATGAAGGTGATGCCGGAGCAGATTCACGATCGCGGTTTTCACCGCATAAAAAATTTCAAGGAGTATGACGACAGGTACACCGCGCCGCTGCATGGTTTTAAAAGCGCCGAGGATTACTGGGAAAAATGCAGCAGCATCGCCTACATTCCCAAGGTCCGAATCCCGACCTTGATTGTCAATGCATTGGATGATCCTTTTTTGGCCGACAAATGCTACCCTGTGAAGGCGGCATCAGAAAGCCCATATGTCTATTTGGAAACGCCACGCTCAGGCGGTCATGTCGGATTCATCCAGTTCAATGGTGATAAAAGCTACTGGTCGGAAAACAGGGCCATGGAATTTATTCGCAAAACTGCCAATGGAAACCAGTGTGCGCCTGGATAGCGCGAAAGCCTCGCTGCATGCCCAGCATAGACCGGAATGACGGTTGATGTTGTTCTGCCCCAAAATATCTCTGGGATTGAACGCATCTATGCCGATCCTTCGAAGCTTGTGGGTACGGGGTATTGAATCCCCGGGTTTACACCCGGGGCTGTATTCTTTGCCTCCTTCGGAGGCGTAAAACGGTTGAAGTTATTTGAAGTCCACGCTAAATTCGTTGTTCGTTCACTGGGATTAGGATTTGGGCCGGCGCATCGTGCAGTCACAATCATAAAAACACTCAACCCCCCTTTGCGTGTGAACTCAGAGTAACCGGAGGTAGAATTATAGATTTAGAATAGGAGGCCTTTTTGAGTATCGAACTTCCAGATCTGCTGGTGCTGATCATTGATTGCCAAACCAGCGGCAGCAATGTGGAAAAAAGCCATCTGCTCGAACTCGGCTGGTTCCCTACCCAGGCGGCGGATCCTGCCGGTTCAGACGCTCTATCTCCTTCTGTTCGGCTTATCCAGCCGCCGTCAGGCTGGTCGGTGCCGCCACGGGTCGAAAGGTTGACCGGCCTTGATAATCGGCAGCTTAAAAAGGGGATGACAGCAGGGCAGGTCTGGAAAGACCTGTTGGGTTGCGCCCTTTGGGTCGCCGGTATCAATGGCATGCCTCGATGTCCGACGGTGATTCATTACGCCCGTTTTGAAATGGGGTTTATACGAAAATTAGCTCACCAGGTAAATGCCCAAAAAAAACCTCCCCTGGAGGTGATTTGCACCCACCGGATCGCTGCTCGCTTGCTGCCCACCCTTCCCAGAAAAGGCTTGCGGGCCGTCGCCGGCTACTTCGGCCATTCGATCGGCAAGCATAAGCGCTGCCTCGACCATCTGCTCGCATCGCAGGCGATATGGCGCCATCTGGTGCAACGCTTGATCGCTGATCACGGGATCACAACCCTGGATCAATTGCGTGAGTGGATAGACACACCTTCACCTGATACAACCGCCCGGCGGATCTATCCAATGCCTCGCCAAACCCGGCTGAATGTACCTCAGACGCCCGGCATCTACCGCATGCATCGATCCAATGGCGACCTTTTGTATATCGGCAAGGCGACCAATTTGAGACAGCGCATCAACAGCTACTTTTGCGCCGGCGGACGTCATTCGGAAAGCACATTGGAGATGCTCTCCCAGGCGATGGGCCTGCAAACCCAGACCACTTGCAGCGCATTGGAAGCGGCGCTTTTGGAATCGGACGAGATCAAACGACACAAACCACCTTACAACATTGCCCTTGCCGATGATGACCACCGCAAGCTTTTCTTTTTGTCTCGCGACTTTGAGCACCATTCACCGCGGCCCGATGATGTGTGCCGCATAGGCCCGGTAAGCCACCTGTGCTCTTTTATCGCCGCGCGTACCATGGCACGATCGCTTTTTTTAGAAGAACCAGCCATTGACATCGGCGAGATCTCGCAGATCCTGGCCATGCCGGAGCGCTCTTGCCCAGATTCGGCGTGCCTGATGCTCGGTCTCGAGCATTTCCGAAATATGTACAAAACGCAGTTGTACGGACCACAAATCCTGCGCGGGCTGCTCAAGATCGGGCGGTTGGCCTGGATAGAGAAGATGAACCGGCAAGCGGTGGAAAGGTCTGTGGATGTTGAAACGCAGCCTGCGGATGAGCCCAAGCCATTTACCTGGAATCCCGAGGCTGTAGCAAAATCGATGACTGCAATTTTAAGCCATTGCGAATTTCTTATCCGGCGCGCCCGTTGGTTGGCCATTCTCAGCGAATCGACCATCGCCTGGCGGGTGCGCGATCCAGCATCGGATCGGTGGAACATGGCCATTTTCAGCGGTGGGCAACTCCTGAAACGCAAATTTTCGCGCCGGAACAAACCACTTCCGTCGCCACCCGGAGCGGGGAGACCTTCGATGGAGCGGCGGCGATGTCTGGATCTTGCGGCCTACGATCGCCTGCGCGTCCTGACCACCGAACTTCGCCGGTTGCTGTTGGAAAAGCGCCCCGTTTGTGTTCGACTGAGCCCCAGGGTTTGCCTGCGCGAAGCGCAATTGGGGCGTTTGTTGCGATGGATTTAGAAGCGGTTAAAAAAAAAGAAAAAAAGTCGCAGGCCTGGATCGACATGGTCGAGCTGCAAATTTGGCTCCTGTTTTGGGAATCGAACCGGCATGCGAAGTGATTGGCAACCGATTTGTTTCTGCTCTGCGGAAGGTGTCCGGCAGCTGGTAATCAAGGCAGAGTTCGGCTTCTTATTTGGCCCGTTCAAATACAATTTTCCATTGGCTTGCTTTAAAGATATCACAAACCCGGTAGTGATCTTTTTTAGCCCTGATATCCAAACCACAATATCCATCGTCCATCAAAATCTTTTGAAAAGTAAAATCATCCAATGATATCTCAATTGCCGTACCTGGTTCAAATGTTACAGGACGGCCCAATTGGCGGTGCACGACGTATCGCAATTTACCACGATACTTATGCTTCAGTTTTTTAATGTGAAAACCACAGTTGAGCAGGATTCTGATGTTCCAATAGTTGTAGGGAGATACGGTGGCGCAGATATGTTCATGGGTACCGTTGTCCCTTATGAGTTGAAGGGATAGCCTGTTCATTCGCATCGCAAGGGCGTTGCCCCGGTAGTCGGGATGGACACAGACCATCTGGAGGTTGGCGACTTTGTCTAGTTC
>JASFKE010000644.1:0-3288 GCA_050118795.1 Desulfobacteraceae bacterium
AACGCAACACCACCTTGCGGTAGAGGTCTACGAAGCTGGTGACACAGGTGCGGATGCCCAAATCCGCCGCACGGCGTGCAATGGTTTGGAAGCTGTCCAGATTTGTGCCTTCAGCCCCTGCCGGGGAATTGAAAAAGCAGATTGGATCAAATCGCCATTGAATGCACTCCGGCCCGAAGGCCTTGACCAATTGCGCCAGCTGTAAAAGTCGCTCTTCCAGCGACGGCATCATCGGTTCCAACTTCTTGTTGGGTGAGTTTATGGTGAAGTTGAAAAATAGACGGTACCCTTTTCGTGTAAGGGTTGCACCATCGTTACGACCCAAAAAAGGGCCGAAATTTTTCGACCAAAAGACGATGGAATGGACGTTGTCCGGCGTGGCGGGGATGGTTGATTTCCTGCGATTGTACGGGTTGGTGACTTCGAAAAGGCCCCGGTCGATGCAATCCATAAACCAAGACATATAGAATGCGGGGATATCGGTTCGGCGTGAGGCCGAAATCACTATTCGGGGCATTTATCTCTTTTTAAGATCGGCCAAGGAGATAACCTTACCGTCACTGCCGGATTTATCTTCAGGTTGCGGCTTTTGCACATCGGGGCTCTCATCCGGCGGACATACCACCTTTTCTATACGCATGGTTTTGCCCCCCATAGTATAGGGCTCACCATTAATATAGACATCCCGCAGTATCCATGTTACAGTCTGCAGCGGAATTTGAAGCAACAAAAATTTTACGTGATACCATCCACGCTTAATGTCGGCTTCGATGGATTCGATACGGGCGAAAGCCAGAGGGCTCTCCTCAAGGTGTATTAGGACGATATCATTTTCAGTCGTCGTCATTTCACTCCTTATGGTCTGTTTCATGTTCCGTGTGGCCAAACCGTATAGTGGCACAAACCCCTTGGTTTGTAAAGCCGGCTGCCTATGGTAAGATTATTCTTTCCCGAATGCGGTTCATAAAAAAAATAATTGGGGTGCGACGTTGATGTCATATTTTCCCTTGACAGGTGGGGTTGGGGCTTGATAGATGAATGAATACTCATTCAGTTGCGTCGACTAACACGCCAATGAATTGTCTTTAAACAAAAAAACCAAAAATAAAAGAGCCATTCGAAAGCGGTTGTACCGATGGTGATTTAACGTTTTCACAGAGGGAGGTTATGATGCGAAAAATAAGGCGGGCGGCAGTTATCGGTTCCGGTGTCATGGGCGGTGGAATTGCTGCCTTGATGGCCAGTGCCGGTATAAAGACACTGCTTATGGATATCGTGCCGTTTGACCTCAAAGACGACGAAAAAGATGATTCCGCGCAGCGTAACCGGATCGTGAAGGCCGGTCTGGATGCCATGGGGATGGCCCAACCTGCGTTGCTCATGCATCCCAAAGACATGGATTTGATCTCCATCGGCAACTTGGAAGATGATTTTGATCAACTGTCCCGGTGCGACTGGATTGTCGAGGTGGTGGTCGAAAACGTCAAGATCAAGCAGGCGTTGTTCAAGCGTATCGATGGTGTGCGCAAACCGGATGCCATCATTTCGACCAATACATCGGGATTGCCGCTCAAGGAGTTGAGCAAGGGATTGAGCGATGCCTTTAAAACCCACTTTCTGGGAACCCATTTCTTTAATCCGGTCCGCTACATGAAGCTGCTGGAGATCATCCCCGGCGCTGAGACATCCAAAGAAGTTCTGGATTTTGTCTCCGACTTTGGTGAGCGTATCCTGGGCAAAGGCATTGTATGGGCCAAGGATACACCCAACTTCGTCGGCAACCGCATCGGCGTGCAAGGTATGGCGCGGGCCATGCAATTGATGCAAGAGCAGGGACTGACCATTGCCGAGGTGGATGCCCTGTTCGGGCCGGCCATGGGCAGACCCAAAACCGCCATGTTTAAGACCGCCGATCTGGTAGGACTGGACGTTTTGGGACATGTGGCCCAAAACACCTATGATCTGGTGCCTGATGACGAAGCGCGCGACCATTTTGTGCTGCCGGATTTCTACCACAAAATGGTTGAGAAAAAACTGCTTGGCAAAAAGACCAAGTCCGGTTTCTATAAAACCGATTTGACACCGGAATGGAAAAAGATCCGTAAGGTCATCGATCCGGAAACCCTTGAATACAAGGAGTACGAAAAGCCGGCGTTGCCCTGTCTGGAGGCGGCCAAAAAGGCTTCCACCCTGGCTGAGAAGATCCAGGCAATCGTATTCGGTGACGATAAAGGCGCCAAGTTTGCCTGGCGCGCAGTGGCCGACAACCTGATCTATTCGGCCAATCGTATTCCTGAGATCTCCGAGACCATCGTGGAGATTGACAATGCCATGCGTTGGGGATTCAATTTTGAGATGGGGCCCTTTGAGACCTGGGATGCGATGGGTGTGCGCCGCACATCGGACCGCATGGAAAGTGAAGGACTCAAAGTGCCGGCGCCGGTCAAGGAGATGCTGGCTGGCGGCAATACGACTTTTTATAAAACGGAAAAAGGACAACGCTTCTTTTACAATTTCGACACAAAATCCTATGAACCCATCATTGTCAGTGATACCGTCATCTCTCTGGCAGCACTCAAGGCCAACGGTAAAACTGCACTGGAGTGTGATTCCGCATCCCTGGTTGACTTAGGCGACGGCGTATACTGCTGTGAGTTCCACACCAAAATGAATGCCCTGAACGCTGAGATCATTGATTTTATGGGGGCTTGCCTGGATCATGTAGACGCTAACGGCGTTGGCCTGGTCATTGGAAATCAGGCCGGCGGTATGCCCGGCGCATTTTCAGCCGGTGCTGATTTGGCCTTTATGCGCGGTTTGGTGGAAAAAGGGGCCTTTGATGAGATCGAGGCTTTTCTAAAGCGCGCCCAAGAGGGTATTCAACGCGCCCGTTACGCCAGTTTCCCGGTGGTTGCCGCGCCATTCGGTCTGGCCCTTGGAGGGGGATGCGAAGTCTGTTTAGGGGCCGACCGCATTGTCGCCCACGCCGAACTTTACATGGGCCTTGTGGAGATCGGTGTTGGATTGCTTCCGGCGGGCGGCGGCTGCACCAACTTGTGGCGGCGGTTTGTCGAAAGTATTCCCGAGGCGGTACAGGAGACCGAACTGGGTAAATTCTTCGTCCCCTCGTTCATGAATATCGCCATGGCCAAGTTCTCCACCTCTGCGGCGGATGCCAGGGCCAACGGCTTTCTAGGTCCCCGTGACCGTATTGTATTCAATCGGGATTACCTTATTGGAGAAGCCAAAAAAGAGGTTCTGGACATGGTTGCGGCCGGCTATGCACCG
>JASFKE010000645.1:0-3286 GCA_050118795.1 Desulfobacteraceae bacterium
TTGGCCTTCAATCCCTGGCTCAGCATGGCAATGACCCCGGTTCCGGTGATTCCCAGGGCTTCCAACTCGCCTGCCTGCCGGACGTTACCAGTGGTGGGATCCACACTGTCGCCGGGCCTCGGAGACATCTCGTGATCGAGGATGGTCGCTTTCAGATGACCGGGTAGAGGCTGATTCGAACCGGCCACTCTATTGAAACCGCCGCTTGCCAGATTCTCTTCAGTCTCAAAATCGATATCCGAGATGGCGCCTGGCAGCGCCAGAAGGCCGTCTTCGATCTGCTGTCCTTCCAGGGCGGGGCCGGCGGCCGTGGAACCGGTATAGACCGTCCCTTTATGGACAAGGGCCATCTCGGCATTGGTGCCGTAGTCTGTGACAATGGCGACCTCTGCTTTTTCCAGCATACCGGTCTGGATCATCATGGCAAGGGCATCGGCGCCGATCTCGTGACGAACTGCCGGAGGAATCAAGATTTGGGCTTCCCCAGGCAGATCCAGTCCGCTGATTTGACGGGCCGTAACGATATGGGCGTCCCGTTTGGGGGCCACCACCCCCAGAGCCTCCAATTTCCTTTTCCCGGCGTAGGCCAGGTCCCGGAACTCAATTCCCTCGAAAAGAGAGAGCTGAATCGGATTTCCGCAGACCGCCAGCCGCACCACCCCGGTTTTTTCGATCCCCAGGTGATCGATAACCTGGTTGGCGGCATGAACCATCACCCCGTGCGCTCTATCGAGACCGACCTCCAGGGCAAAATGGAGATGGTCGATGACATTGGCGCCGGGCAGGGGGTGCCGCGTGGTTACCGCAGTCGATAATATCATTGCGTTTTGATCGAGATCGATTGCATGTCCGCGAAATCCGCTGGTACCCAAATCTAAGGCGATTCCCAGTTTTGCCATTTGCCCTATCAACTCCTTGCCTTTGGATGTTCAGCATCAGAGCCCATCCCACTGACTTGAAATGATACGACTCGATTTCAATGGCCATCATTCAGGGCTCAAGTTTACACTGACATCTCATACATATCCAATTGCCCGAGCCGTCGCTTGTAATCCGGGCCGGATGTCCCGTTGACGCTAAGTGCTCCCTGCGTATTTTGGACCAGTATCGTTTCACATCCGAGCATGACAATCTTCTGCCCAGATATTTTTCCGCGTCCTCATGCCAGCGGCCACATCGTGTGCAAGCTACCATGCTTTTGGTGAATCTCTCCGAATTTAGAGCCGTATGTAAAATAAATAAGCAAGAAAAAAGGGGGGTTAACAGGTGATGAGCTATACCAATTAATCCCCCTGAAATCAAGTACCGTGTTCAGACGATCACTTTACAGGCCGTACGATGCAGGGTTGAATCCATGTACATTCTTATATTTACTCAGACACATATCGATGAAGTCTCCCTCGGCATCCGGCAACGCCTCCAGCTCCTCCATGGCCGTTGTCAGGGCTTTTTTCTCGAGGGCGGTGATTTTCATTTTCGGATCTTCGAGAATGATCTGGCCCGCCTTAATGGCCCCGGCTCTGGCGCTGGCGTAGTTACTCGTGCCGCGCTGGCTGACAATTGCATTGCCCACTTCCCATGCATTGTTGGGCGCTACGATCAGGCTGTGGGAATCCCGATACATATCCGAGTTCACCAGGATCTCCTTCATCTGTTTCTGGTAGCCCAGCTCGATGGCCGTGTTGAACTGAGCACAGTCATAGCCCAGGATCTCAGCAAAAACAGAGGTGGTGGTGGCGCCGAACATGTCGTGATACTCTACGGCCTCGTTGCTCCACAGGTCGCAAACGGCTGCAATCAGGTTACCGGCCAGGTCGGAGTGGGCGCAGGCGCTGGTCTTTCCTTCCGTGGCGACGGGCACCCCGGTCATGGCTTTGATGATGGGATCTTCATAAGCACAGTCTTTGGTGGGGCCGGTGGCGCCGCATTCATAGGCGACCATGGTTCTGGCAGCGGAAATAGCGCGGGAGAGCGCGGCAATGGTATGGGGCACGTCTTTGGAGGTCATACCGCCGGCCATAAACATGGCGACGTTGGCCTCGGAGCAATTGGTGTCGCCGCCGGCGATGCAGTTGTTCTCTTTTGCAATGGCGACAATCTGATCCCACATCCACTCCATGTCGATGGCGCCCAGGACCCCGATTCCGAAAAGAATTCCGGCAATATCGTTGCGGATGATGGCATGGTCGAAGATCTCTTTGCCGCCCATGGATTCAATGGAGATGACATCCGCATATTTTGCGCACTCTTTGAAAGAGGCCAGGACCTCGCCGGTGTAATCGCTGTTGCGCATGTCATGCATGTCGGGTTTGCGCAGATCCGCGATGGTTGAACGGTAGGAGGCTTTCAGACCGTAATCTTCCAGATAATCGTCCATCTGTTTTGCTGTCTGTGCGGCTATTTCACCACCCCATTCGGGATTGTGGGTCATCTGGAAAATATGCTCATTTTCAATCTGAATGGTGGGATGGCCCACAATGACCATTCTCTCCAGAGCATCACCGTTGGCCCTTTCATACTCCCGCAGCAGTGTTTTTTTGGTCTTTTCACTGCCCGGCCGGGGATGAGCGACCAATTCGGGATGGACATAGCCTCCTCCTATGACGATCCCTCTTTTGGTGGTCACCGGTTGTGGACAGGTGCCGAAGATCATATCTTCGCCACTCGAATAGGCCATTTGTGTAATCGGTTTTCGTCCCATTTAATCCTCCTCCTTTCGTAAACGCTGAATAAAATTGCCCCGCCTTGGCTGGCGCCTTGTTTCATTTTCTGCCAAAAGCAAATTGTGCGTGCTGCCGCCACCATCAGGAGGTGCAATTCATATGCCGGTTCATGATATTTTTAAATTGACAACCATTTGATATTATTGACTTATAAATCGCCGCAAGCCTCCAATCGGGCCGGGTTTGGCAACGGTGTCACCCCATGGAGCAGCTTCGTCGACTTGTGTCACCCGAGGTGACACTTTCATTGAGCGGAAAAACCGTACCGGGCCAGCCGAAGATAGAGCAGACGGCGCGTCATCCCAAGCATCCTGGCGGCAGCAGCCTTGTTCCAGGAAGTCATTTTAAGGGTTTTCAGAATCAGCTCTTTTTCCATATCCTGCAAAGCCACACCGCCGTTTGGCAGCTCATTCAAAAGCTTGGTGGACGCTTGTTGTGCCTCGATGGACGCTTGGCGCACCTCCTCCGGGAGCTCCCGGCAGGTAATTTTCCCGTCGGGGCATGTCACCACGAGCCGTTCCACGATGTTGATCAGCTCCCGGACATTGCCATGATAAGGGTAT
>JASFKE010000646.1:0-3286 GCA_050118795.1 Desulfobacteraceae bacterium
TGCGCAGAAGCGTACCGGACAACGAGGAGGTGATTGAGCTGTGGCAGACTTATGAAGATCGAAGTGTCACCACCTTTGAGCCGTAACCCTGCCAGGGCGGTGCAAAAACCGGCCATGGGACTTTGGTTGCAAACTGTTCACGGTTTCTATGAAAATTGCCGATATTGTGGTCGCGGGGCGTCTTTCAAATCTCCCTAATCATTTTTAATGCGGTCGATTTCATGCACGATTTCAGGCAGGTGGCCCTCTTTGCAAATCAGACCTGCAATGGGCTGATCAAATGATACGGCAAAACCACTATTGCTGCGGCGGGCTACCCGGCCGCTGGCTTGAATGGTATGATCAAAGTCGAATAACGGGAATTCAAGTAAAATGGGTTGGTCTACGGCGATGCTCCTCTGGGTATTGATGAACATGCCGCCGGCGCCGACGTTTTTCATAATATCTCGGAACTTGCCCTCTTTAACCGTATATTCAACAATGATGAAGGATGCCTGGCGTGGATGCCGCCTCTGGTCGTTGCCTTTATTCCGATCCTGATTCATTTCGGTAATAACCCTTGAAATCCGAAAGTGGTCTGTACTATTATCCAAAATTGTTATAACATTCGTTGCTATCGTATATTGACCCATAAAGCAAAGGGTCTTGGCCACCTGCAGCGTACTTTTTGATGGAGGTGGACGCTATAAAAACCATAAAGGGCTCCAATGTTAACCGGCTTTGAACAGATAGTGGAAGAGCGCATTAAAAAGGCTCAACACAAAGGGGAATTCGATGATCTGAGGGGGGCGGGCCGCCCCTTGGAATTTTATGATGACCGCCATGTTCCTGAAGATTTACGTCTGGCGTATAAAATATTAAAGAACGCCGATTTCCTCCCTCCTGAGATTGAGCTGAAAAAAGAGATTCATCGCACCCAAGAGCTGCTTTCGAATATGAAAGAGACCGCTGAGAGATACCGCGCACTGAAGAAACTCAACTTTCTCATCATGAAATTCAATTCCACGCGCAGCTCCGACGCCCGGTTTGACATGCCCCAACACTATATTACCGCATTAACCGACCGAATGGCGCCTATGGCTGAGGATACCAAAGGATAATTCGGCGGGTAATGGCGGTAACATCAAAATAACCCATGTTCTCAAAAAAAAAAATAACAAACGACGGCATTTTCAAGAGCATCGTGTTTGCTCATTTGGTTTTATCACTGCACCTGATACTATTCGCTGCCCTTGCGCTGCTGGTGGTTTTTCTCAGCGGTATGATGCAAAATATGCTCTGGATTCTGTTGGCGGGAATGATATTGGTGGCAATTTCAGCCTATCTGTTCTACCGGCGCCTTCGCAAAGAGGGAAAATCATTGGGCGAGGCACTGCGTTCGCCCACCTTTCAGGGCCGTGCGGTGGAGGTCAGCCTGCTGGGTGGAATGGCCACCCTAAAACTGGACTCGCCTAAGGCCCAAAAGGCCGTTGAAGCGGGTCGGCAGCGACCTCCTTTACAGCTCGAAGATTCCGAAACGGCCCGGGTTCGAGAGCTCAACTCCCTGGCTCAGTTGCTGGACAAGGAGCTGATTACCCTCGACGAATTCAACAGTGCCAAACAGCGATTGTTAGGGCCGTGACCCAACAATTTTATTTGTTGGGGGTGAATATCGCCTCTCCGATCAAATAGTGCCCGCCTATGTCCCGCCTCAAGGCCAAGCGGTTTCCTTGGGGGGCTTCCCTCGGTACAACGGTGATTTTGCCGTTGTCATAAGCTGCCAGCAGTTTTACGCGCAGCCGGTCGGCCACCTCCCCGCGTACCTGTCCCTGTTTGATGGAGCTGTTTGCGTTTAAATAAGCCACCCGTGTACCGTCGGAAACAAAGCTTTGGCGCTCCAGGCAGTAGTCCATTGCAGACGGGATTACCTGGATACCCTTGCGTTTCATATACTTTGAATCCAACTCCAGCGGTTCGTTTTTGGTACATGACCATGGGTAGCCTTTCTGACCGTCAGGCCCCCCCGGTCCCGTCATCAAAGCCACGCAGGCAGCCACTTGGTCCTGGCGAACTTCCGGTTTGACCCTGTCCAGGTTGCCCTCCATGGTCGCTTGAATCAGTGCGCCCAAGTTTCGCAGGCGTCTGGCCACAGGCTGCGCTTCTGGTTCGCCCGGCCGAATGTTGATCTCACACACTCGGATTTGCGTGGGGTTCATCTTCTCATCCATGGATATGAAACATCCCGGGTAGACGATGCACGGTCTCAGGTACCCTCTTTCCCGCATGATATTGATCAGCGGTTCGGCAATGGTTTTTCCCACCTTGTCGAGCATGGCAGGGGTCTCCATCGGGTGCGGGGAGATGGCACCGGTTCCACCGGTGATAGGGTTGTCTTTGCTGGCCGGCCCTTCGAACCGTTCCGGATAATCCATCGCCGTCGGCAGAATTTGAAAGTTCCCATTGCGGTCTACAAGAATGGTGAAGCTGATCTCCATTCCGGACATGCGTGACTCGATCAGCAGCGGCCAGGCATTCTTCCTGCCGAATTGGCGGCCGTAACTCTTTTTGTAGTCTTTTATCAGGGTGTCGTAGACCTGTCGAATTTCCCAGGCGTTTAAGATCACACGGGCGCCTTTGCCGCCGGCACTGTAAGGGAATTTCAATACTGCACCGCCAAAATCTGACAGGTATTGCAGTGCCGTCTTGAGCACGCTGTCATAATCTTTGGCATCCACCTGGCACCAGGCATGGGCTACAGGGATTCCGGCGTCCCGGCACAACTCTTTGCAGCGGATTTTGTCGCCTTCGATGAAGGCTGCATCTTCGGTCAGCCCCAGAATGTGATCTTCAAACCCGGCGGCGCTGACCCGGTCCACCAATCCTTCAAACAGCAGGGCTTCCGGCATGGGAACCACGTAATCGATCTGTCCATTTTTTAAAGCCTGGACAATGGCCGCTGCGTAATCATCCATGGAGTTGCTCTGTGTGGCGATAAATTCCACCGGCCATTTGTG
The DNA here is from genome assembly GCA_050118795.1 of Desulfobacteraceae bacterium. Lineage (GTDB taxonomy): Bacteria > Desulfobacterota > Desulfobacteria > Desulfobacterales > Desulfosarcinaceae > JARRKU01. The sequence goes on from JASFKE010000646.1 coordinate 2,994, forward strand.
CAATTCGCAAAATTTCGGCATGGCCGGCGTGCCTCTCACCACCACGCCCTGGTAATCATTGGCGCAGCTGTCGCTGGTTGCTGTGGAAACCACCCAGGCACACAACAATGTTCTTCCGTCCGTACCGGCAAATGCTATTTTCGTCATGGTCTATTCCTATTTTCTGCGATCATTAAAGCGCGCGTGATGGATGAAACAATATCCAACGGCCGTGTCAAACGATAACGTTGCCTGGTCTCATAACATAAAGCCTTCGTGGATGCCAGGGGCAACCCTGACCCTGTCTGTCTGTA
>JASFKE010000647.1:0-3282 GCA_050118795.1 Desulfobacteraceae bacterium
CACCCTGGAACGACTGACCAATTTCATGGCCTTCCTCCAGCAATGCCCGAGAACCGGGCAGAGTTGGCTGAAACACTTTGAAGCGTATCAAAAAAGCGGAAAAATCCCGTCGGACTGCGACCTTCGTGCCGCAGATTTCGCCGGCAAGCTGCAGAAAAAATCCAAAGCCGAAAAGAAAAAATAGCACAGTACCCTCTTGGGGTCATTGCCTGGGGTTTGGCCCCAGACCCATCGTTTCTCGCTGGGATCGATACAACAATTTGCTTATTTGCCGTATCTATCTTAGGTTCAATTGATGAAATTTCTTAATTGTCCCATTGTGTTGCTGTGGCTGCTACTATCGGCAAGCATACCGCTGGCCGATACCGGCGGCCTGTTGACTGTTTGCACATGGAACATAGAGCACCTTGCCGCTCAAAACGACACCGGATGCCGGCCGAGGAAGGATGCCGACTACCGGGCGCTGAAACATTTCGCAGCTTCGCTTCAGGCGGATATTGTCGCTTTCCAGGAGGTTGAGAACCAGGCGGCCGCTTTTCGTGTCTTCGATCCGTCGGTGTACCGGGTGGAAATTTCCCAACGGCCCGATGTCGATTTGAGCCGCTGCCATGAAAGCGGCCGGCCGCGTCACATGCAGCGGGTCGGTTTTGCCATTCGCAAGGATCTTGAATCCAGGCTCGGTGCATCATACAAACGTCTGCCGGATATCCGGACCCTTGCCTGTGAACCGTCACAGCGATGGGGGGTGCATATTAGGCTGCAATCCACGGCAGCACCGGAGCGGCGGCTGGATCTGCTGTGCGTTCATTTGAAATCGGGCTGCTGGTACCAAACCGTGGCCTATCGCGGTGACGCTTCGCCGTGCAGCCGGCTTGCCGCGCAGGTGCCGCGCCTGGAGGCCTGGATGGATACTATAGCGTCAGCCCATTGGGAATTTATTGTTCTGGGGGACCTAAACCGCCAGCTAGACGGGCTCGGCGATCCGGTCTGGGAGGCCCTGGACGACAGCGAGGTCTGCACCTGGCAGCGGCCGGCCACTGGTCTGTGGCACTGCCGAAAGGGCACCATTCGATTCAGCAAAATTGCCGACCTCGAACGCGCACGATCCGGCCGCAAACATCCCTTTCCCCGCAATAAACGCTATCCGTTCGCCGTCGACCACATCATTATGAGCGCCGGCGCCGATCAAATGGCCATCGAAAAATCAGCCCAATTCATTGGCGACAGGCAAAAGCTGTCGGATCATAGCCCGCTGGTGATGAAGCTCGAGTGGCGATAACCCTTAAAGAGAATTTAACAGTTCATTTTTTTTGCTAGTGGTGTCTACCAAATTTGGTAGGTAGGGCTATCAAAAATTGGTGCACGTCCCTTTATTCCCTCCCTCGGGGGAGAGGGGCAGGGTGGTACGCCTTGGCATCACACCCCCTTACCCAGCCTCTCTCCTAAGGGGTGACAGGAGAATGGGGGGCTGGATGGACACTAATAATCTCTTTTTTGATGCAAGACATTGATCAGTGCCCCGCCGGTGATAAACACGGCGCCGAACACTGTTCCGATGGTCGGAATTTCATTGAATACCATCCAGCCTAAAAGCGCTGAGAAGATCACCTGCACATAGGAGTAGGCGGTTGCTTTACCCGCATACTCGGTCTGCATGGCCTTGGTCAGTCCGTACTGCGCCACCTGGGTAAAAAGGCCCACCATCAGTAACAAAAGCCAGCTGATACCGGTGGGCAATACAAAGTCGTCCCACAACAGCAGGCAGGAAACGGGCAGGGCGATGAAGGGAAAGTAAAAGATGATCACCGAAGCATCTTCGGTTTTGCTCAAGCGGCGGACCACCACATACGCCGTTCCGCTGCCCAGCGCTCCAACCAGGGCGCTTACAACGCCCAGGAAAGGCAACGGCTCATAGGTGCCGGTAAAAGCACCAAACAGGAAGGCGGGCTGCGCCATGATCAGCAGGCCTGTCAGACTGAGAACAATACAAACGAGTGCCGAACGCTGGATATCCTCTTTGAGAATCACAAATGCCAACACGGTGGTGAATACTGGATAAAGGTACTGCAGCAGCGTCGCCTCGGCCAGCGGAAGGACCGTAACGGCATAGAAGACGCAAATCAAGGCGAGGGTGCCGATCAGGCCCCGGAGCGTCAAAAGTCGTTTATTGTTACCCCATGGGCTTATTTTTTTGCGTTTGATATCGATATAACTCAGGCACGCCGAGATGAATGCGCGGGCTGCCAGTATTTCCAACACGGGGATTCCTCTATGGCTCGCCGCTTTGACGCAGGCTCCCATAAAGGCAAAGCCACTGGCCGAAAGAATCATATAGCGCGCACTCAAAGGGATTCCGATCATAATGGATATGGGGTGTTATGGGTTTGTATGTATTGCGATACACAACCAATAAGGTTCATCTGCTTACCCCATTTTCCGCTCCTAATACAAAAACCCAAAAAGATATAAAGGTATCTCATATTTGCTGCCGAATAGGATATCATCCTTGACCAGATAGGCATTTTTACGACTTTTACATATACAATTTGATTGGGCGGCGGCGGAGGAACATGAATACAAGCGCCGATATAGGGTACCAGCAGAAATTCGGTGACTTTGGCGCCGATGACGTCAAGGGGCAGTAGATAGCCCGGCATACGAACAATCCGGCCATTGAGATCCTCGACAATTGCGGTCTGGATCTCTTTTCTTTTGCTCATCACTTTATCAATTCTAAATGCTAAAGTGCTATTTTATTTTTTTTTGCCGTCAACTCCAAGGCGGTCTGTGTTTTTTCCGTCAAAATCTGGACCTCGATGTGTTCAATACCCGGAAAGATGTCAAACAACAGGACTTCGATTTGTGCTAGTTTCTCAGGCCGTTTACAAACGAAACGATACTCGGCTTTATAATCGCTGTGGCTTTCATGTTCATTCGTATGGTGCTCTTCTTTACCGTGTTTTTTATCGCTCTTGTGGTGTTTGTCATGTTCGTCGCTGTGCTCAGCATGGGATTCAGGGTGCGATGCATTGATAATATCCGTATCGACAACGGATTTTGTAAGCTTGCCCTGCGCTTTTGGGGAGAGTTTAAACAGTTTGTCTCCGGCCTTGAGTTTTTCAATGGACGCCTCTATGGCTTTTTTTTGTTCGGCGGTTTCGGGGTGGTGTTCAAACCCGACGATATTGGCCGCAGGGCTGGAAAATTCAATATGTACGGTATCGCCTTCGATTGCCACGTTCATATGGGCGATGCCATGTACATGCGCTTGGTGATGGCGAA
>JASFKE010000648.1:0-3279 GCA_050118795.1 Desulfobacteraceae bacterium
CGCCCAACAGGATGGATTCAAGGAATTTGCGGCGGTGATGAACAAACCGATCATGTACGAAGAGTTGGCGAAAACCCTCAGAAAAGTACTGGATAGGGTTCATCACGAATAGTCATGCCGCGGGTGTTTTTTTTATTACACGCCTTTTGAAAATGCGCCATACATATCATTAAAATATGGACTTATGTTAGGGTCAAGATGAACGCCTAGCGGTGCCCTTGACATCCAGGCCGGATATATTGAACCCCATTTTATTAGGACGTGGGCAGTGTTTGTTCGTAAGAAAAAGCTCGAGTGTAGTTCATGCCGTCTGTGCTATACGCACGGGTCTGCACATGCCAAGTGGCAAGCCCGCTTCCACCTTGAAGGGCAGCGGATTGTGCGACAAGGGCCGCTGGTATCGTTATAGACTCATCAGTTACAGCTGGTCGCACATAGAGCACGCTATTTCCAAGGTTATCAGTGATTACAATCCTCAGTTGATTCACCTCATCCCAATTAGATTCGCTTGTCGGGTTGCTCCAAGACAATTGGAGGTCACCTTCATTCCATACTGCTGACATTGTACTCAATAGGATGTACGGAAGTTCAACCTTACCGGGAAAATCCATGGTTGTATCCAACGTCTGTCCGTCAACCATTTCGATCTTAGCAGAGTATTCACCTTCTGAAAGAGGATCAAATTGAACCCAAAGACCGGTCTCATCAGAAGGTCCGGCCTGGTCGCAGGTACCTGAACTGCAATCGTACGACATATAGATATCTTGATAGAAGCCAGAGCCAAGCTGTGAAACTTCATTATCTTCTGAATCTTCGAGGATCATACTACTGATATCACTCTCCTCGCAGGGGTCTCCATTGTCCGCTATTCCAAAGGAAAGCTGATATCGTTCCTCGCCTGATGGGTAGCTTCGATACATCAAATTAGAATATTCTACGGAAAAACTGTTTGAACCTGTCGTTTGGCTTGAACTATCACCATCGCTCCCACCACCTCCGCAGCTAAAACATAAAGATGCAAGCAATATAATACATATACCATAGAACAGTCCTGACCAATGTTGATAGTTCATTTGTTTGACGCCAAATCTTTTCATAATTTTACTCTCCTTTTGTGGCTTGTGCATTGCTTATGCAATACATCCATAAAATGCTGCAAATCGTTTTGAACCTGCTGATCAGCGTTCAAAGCAAGCGCATGTTCCCTTTGCAGCTTTACTTTTGCTTTTCTGCATTTATTTGGCAACCATCGGGAAAATGTATATTCTTTTAATTGCTTCGTCACCCAGGCAAGGATAAGATGGGTATTCTTATTTGACAATTAGACTGGTGAGTCATTTGGCAATGAGAATAACAGCATCGACATTTCCGCGAACGGCATCCCCAGCTAACGTACAGAAGCAATTACAACTCTAAATCCAGAGTTATACCAGAGTTATATTAGAACAATAGCATTCATCCCATAGCCACTTACCAACCGGCAAGCAGACCCTGACTACCGACAGCACTGCATTTTTCAGCAGGCAGATCATTATACAATTTGTTTAATTTATATTATGTTAGTGCTTCGCGACTTGATTGTGTTCCTATAAAATTCTATTCGGAGTCCCACAACCTTCTACGTTTTTATACAAGAATATTTGCCTTGTCAATATGAAGGTCTCGCAATATTAAAAATAAAAGTATTTAAATCAACGTTGAGAGCTTTAAGATATTCCAACTGAACTGTGTTTAACGGGCGCGCCAGCCGACATTGATGTTCTACTTTCAAAACCAGTATACATGTAGCACTCAAGCTTATGGTAACTGCCGCTGGCGGCGGCATGCAGCTTGTCTGCCACAGCTTCGGCATCAGCTTGGCAAAAACTTGCTTGCGCTTTGAATCTCCTCGATGGGCAGATCCAATAAAACAGCAACATCATGAATCAGGGAGCAAGCCGACCCCGTGACAACGCCAGGCTCAAGACCAGACCGGCTAAAAACCCTGCCGCCAGATTGGTCCCAAGGGCGATACCCAGTATGCAAAGGGCGATAAACATTTCAGACCGTTTGTGCAAATCGGCGATGGTCAGGGCGAGTTGACCGCCGGCAAAAAAAAGCAGCACCCCCAATATGGCAATGGGGATCAGGTGAAACAGGGCCAGGAGCTGATCCCCAATCAGAAGCACTGCCGCCACCATAAAGATACCGATCATCAAATTGGAGCCTGCGGTGCGGGCTCCAAAACGGTAGTGGGCAGCCAACCCACCGGCCCCATGGCACATCGGCATACCGCCAAATAGAAAAGAGAGTAAATTGGCCAACGCCATGCTCAAACAAAGTGACCTGCCCGTCACTTTGCGGGCGGCGTCTCCGAAATATTGATTGGAAAGATCGGCATTGGCCAGTACGGCGTTTCCAATGGTCATGGGGATCTGGGGCAGCACCAGGGCAAAAAAAGCGAAGGTGAAATCGATGGTGGCCGGCATCCCAAAAGGCACCAGAGCGGGAAAGTTCATCTGCAGACCAAAACGATCCAACGATTTATACGCTCCCATACCAATGCCAAGCGCCAATCCGAATCCGACCACCACCAGGCCTGCGGGGACCTTGCGATTGTCCAGCAGCAGCAGTGTCAGCAGCGCCCCTGCGATGCCCATGGGGACCCCGATGGGCAGCGGCCCGATCTGCTGCCAGTTGAGATAGGGCTCGGCCATTTGGTTGAGTTGCTGAAGGGTGGAGGTACCGACCATGCATTTGACCCCCTGGGTCATCAGCAATACGCCGGTGGACAGTTGCACCCCCCGAATCACCGCCTTGGTGGTGTGTCTGCCGATCCATGACATGGCGCCGCTGACCCCGATGATGACCAAAATAACCGCCATCAACAAAGTGGCCGCCATGATCTGCTGGCTGTCCAGCGCCGTGGCCACGGCATAGGCACTGATCACTTTCATGGGTTGCACGGCCGTTGTCACCCGAAAATAGAGGCCCGAAAAAATATAGAAAATTCCCACCGAAAAAAAGATGCCCGACGGTGTGAGCCCATTGATCATAATCATACCGATGGCCAGCGGCAGCAGGGTACCCAAGTCTCCCAAAGAGCCGGCCAGTTCCAGCCGGTTAAATTGTACAGGTAATGTCATGGGCGCTCCATTTCCGGATCGCTATTGATCCGCGCACCGGGCGTCGATGGCCTCATCGGCCACTAAAAAGTAAAAGGCCCCCAAACCGGCCAGCAGGAACCAAAATCCCATGGTGAAGGCCTGTCGCAAATCGAACCAATCCATCATCATGCCT
>JASFKE010000649.1:0-3278 GCA_050118795.1 Desulfobacteraceae bacterium
CGGAACATTTATTGTCGCTAAGAAAAGTGTACTACGAACATTCGCGTGAAAATGCCAACCACTATATATGGTAGTCGGTATTTTATTCAATTATTACAGTTTAATAGCAGCTATCGCAGGTATGGATTTTCGTGAGGAATAATCTGGCTATACGGAATTTTAACTAACTCAATATGTAGAAATCTTGTCAGCTTCCATGGACAATTCATAATGACCATCCATCCAGGCAATGGGGCTAGAGCTTGATCCCTTCAGACCGTGGGATTTCATACAAACCCCTCAGACATAAAAATCGCCTTCGTATTGGTTTACCTGCACCGTTATGTTGAATTTTGCGGTGCTGCTCTGTTCAAAAAGAATGCCCTTTCCAAGCATATGCATGTTTACATCATGCCTGTTTTAACGGCAACATTGACTTCGTAGCAATTTAGGCTGTTTCAGCATCATTAGTAGAAATAATGAATAGAACATTCATGGTAGGTTTTTCTTATCCGAAATTATTTATTGGGGGTATGAATTAGTTGGGGCAGACCGTTTAACGTTACCTCTATGGCTTGGTTCATTGCCCTAAGGCTTTATCGCTAAATAAGCCTTGACCTGCAGACGCTTGGTACGCTCTCGATCCATGAAAACTGTAAAGGCAAGACTTCTCACAAGCCCGAACCTATATCTCTCGATCCAATTATAAATCTGCTTTGGGGTATGTAGATACATCGTCGCGGTTTTTTCCGACTTCGCATGCTCAGCCCTCACCTGTATTTCATGAGAATGATGTTCAGCTCTGTCGCCAACGACAAAGATAAACCTACCTCCTTTGCGAAGGATCCGTGCAGTTTCTTCAAACACGGTGGACAGGTCACTGAAGAAATTCATAACCCCGGTACAGACAACGTGATCTATACTTTCTGAATCATAAGGATATGGGGGCTTGTTCAGGTCATGCAATTGCAGGGCGTTAAATCCTTTGCTTCGACACGCTTCGAGCATTTCCAAGGAATTATCCATACCGTGCACTTTAAGCCCTGCTTTGTGAAATAAAACTGATGCCAAGCCAGTGCCGATCCCTATATCCAGTATCGACTGACCGGGTTTAACATGTGCAAAGGTTAATCCGTATGCCACTTCGGGAGCGTACCAACCAGCAGCCTCTGACTCTTCATCATAGGCTGCTGCTATTGCGTCCTTGTTGTTCTCTGCATGGTCCATAAGAGCATTTATCCTTTCAGTGCATTGAACATTTATATAAGTGGTTTCAGTAGACGGCTGTATTAATAGTGGATATAAGAAAAAGTGTACCAAAGGCCACAATTGCGCCCCCGGAGAGCACGCCGAAAACACCTTCAACACGTACGGCATATTTTTTCGAAATTGTGCTCATAATACCGGTTTTTCCCAATATGGTGGTGATGACGACAAATGAAATGGTCGTTGCCATACCGATCGATATGCATACCGCGAGCAACAAACCAAGTAGCAGGACATCCATGGATAAGCAAAACAGCATGACCATCACCACCGCTGGGCAAGGCACTAAACCAACCGCCAACGCCCAGGCAAATACGCCTTTTCGGGTGGCTTCAACAGTTTTTGATCCCTCGTTGTCAAGTGTTGCCGGCGAAAATAATGCAGCACCGTGTTTAAAGAGGATACCAAGCCCCAGGATGATGATCAGTGAAAAGCTGACGATCTGAGTTATGGTGGTAGCCGAAGTCAGCGTATCGCTGACACTGCGCTGAATGATATACCGCAAACCGAGAACACCAACGGCACCTGATGACGCGTGAAGGAGGGCAAAGCAGATTCCGAAAAGTAGGCCGCTGAAGATTGTCGCTCTATTGGATAATACATAGGTCATGGCGACAACCTTGCCGTGCCCGGGCCCCGCTGCATGGAGCACACCATATAAAAAAGCAATCCCCAAGAGAACAATCAATGGTTTAATATGTCCTTGGCCATGTGCATCCCGGATGAGGTCCGACATTTTCTGTTTCAGTTGGTTTTGCCAAAGTATAATTTTTACAAAAATCTTGCTCTTGAAAATCGGCTTGGGCGGCTTATGCTGTGTTTCCGGTCTGGATGTGAAAGGATTATGCGACCAGGCAGGGCTGATCCAGGCACCCAAGAAACTCAAGAGGGCTGCCAGCAAAAGTATTCGTTTCATCATTTCTGCCGGAACTCCATAAAAAGCGTCCAGGGATGGATCATATCGAAATAGATTGCCGTGTCCGGGTCTTCTTTGAGAGATGTTTTGATATCAAATTTATCTGCTGTGGTCAGCGAAACCGGTTTTTTCTGCGTAAAGAAGATAGCTGTGTAATAGGTCGGATCGTAGCTGGCGACGGTCACCTTTTTCACCTGGTTCGTAGCCGTCACATGGCAGGGTATAAGGAATTCGTAAGTCAGTTTCTTGTTTTCCAAAATCGCGTTGAAGTCTCTGATGAATTTAACCTGGAAGGGCCTATTATCGATTTTAATGAACGTAAAGTAACTATGCTCCGAGATATAGGAGAAGGCCTTTTCCTTAACCGCTTGTATTTCGTTGGCCTCAAATTTTCCATTGCGATTGATATCGTGATCCTCGGCGATCATGCTAGCAAACATATCGTCAAATTTCCAGCGAACTTTCACTCCCGCAAGCCCCTCGTCATCGAACACCACATTCAATCGCTGAACAATAAAGACGTGTGGATGGGCCTGTGCTATTGGCGTTTGTAATGCAAAGGTCAATATTAATATGATGTAAATAAATGTATTTAAATGATAATTAGTCTTTTTCATCATAAAGATCTCTGTCTGATTTTCAATGGCAAGAGGTTTATAGCAAGGCTGCTTATGATGGTCAAAAGCAAATAGATGAGAAAAATGGAATCATGCTCCAAAAATGGCTTGACATAAGCGATCCGTCCCGTTTATTAGTATTTTCAAAAATTATTAGAAGATTCTAACTATGGGTTTGTTATGATCGCATCGGGCATCACAGGAAAAGGTATTGAAAAACCACTGACATCGGTAGAGAGATGGCTGAAACATTTTGAAGATTACCTGGAGAACGGCCGCTATCTTGAAAATTGCTGAAAGGGATGATTCAGAAAATATCGGTAAAGTTCAAGCGTATCAATAAGCATTTGAGACGATAACAAGTAGATCAAAAGATGATACACGATAGGCGTTGAAGCGCCCGGCTATTGAGATTCGAAAATCGATCCGCCTTTTAGGTAGCCATCCGGAAGGCGGAAAATTTTGTCTTTACAAGTTAGGCATGACTAACAATGATGGGG
>JASFKE010000650.1:0-3278 GCA_050118795.1 Desulfobacteraceae bacterium
CAGCTCGTGGCCCAGCACAAATGCCAACCCGATCTGTTCATCCAGCACCTCCAAAAGGCCTGTGGTCACACCAATGGTACCGCCCGGAAATGCGAACGCATTGGGCTCCTTTTGCTCGATGAGAACGAGCCGGTAAGGCAGCGGCGGCACGGATGGATCGCTTCGCAATCTGCTAAGGATGGCCCCGGCCTTTTCAAGATGCTCCGGGCCGGACGACGTTTGCATGTCGGGCACGGGAAAGCGCAAGTGTTTAAAAACATTGGCCTCTGTCTCGAAGGAGATTCGAGCCACGACGAAATCCACTGTCCAACCGACAACGAAAAACAGTGCGATCAGCAGCACCACAGCCGACAGCAGCAGTTGCCACAGCTCTCTGCCGGCCGTTGCCCGGGCGGAGCTGACATCCGCCGTCTTGTCAGGCCTTCGGTTGACGATCTTCACGATTCGCCCGCCGTGTACCACAGTGCTGTGCCATAGGCAAAAACTTCCACCGCCCCAAGGCCTCGGCGCCTGCCGCCTTTGGAAATACTGCTGGTTTCGACACGCAGATTGACAATGAGATCCGCATCCGGGCATTTTGCCTTCATCCGCAAAACAGCCTCCCGGCGTCCGCGATCCAGAAGGCTCACATACGACTTGACCTCGCCGCCGAAAATCATGCGCAGCCCGGCCAGAAAACGTTTGAAGTGATCGTAGGAGATGACCACCGAACCGGCCACAAGGCGGGAATCGGCAACGGGCCGCCCGGTTGGGTATCTCTTTGCGCTCAAAAGCGGTATATGGCCATAGCGCTCTTCCCGTTCGTCAATGGATCGATAGTGTCGTCGCTCTAAAATGGTGCCGGTGACCAGGGCGACCCCGATGATCAGCAGCGGCACGCCAAAATTCAAGATAATCGAAATGTATTGCTGCATGTGCCCTCCTACTCCACCCGCACCGCTGTGCCGTATACATAAAGCTCGCTGGCGCCCTGAGCAATGGAAGAGGTATTGAATCGGACATTGACAACGGCATTGGCGCCCAACTCCACAGCTTGGGCGATCATGCGCTCTTTGGCCTGTCGGCGGGCATCTTCAAGCAGTTCGGTGTAGCCCTTAAGCTCGCCGCCCACCAAATTCTTCAGCCCGGCCATTAAATCGCGTCCCACATGTTTGGCCCGCACCGTGCTGCCGGCCACCAATCCATAGTGTTCAACAATCTCCTTTCCGGGAATCTCTTCAACATTCGTGATCAGCATGCGCCTCTCCTTTAATTTGGCTTTCGTTAAAAAATTCCGGTGCAAATGATGCCTTTGAAGGTTGATTAATGACGTTTTTACGCTGCATCTATTGGTATGTCAACCAGTTGGCTTATACTCCACCAAAGCTGTAAGCAAATATCCATTGTCAGATAGAACGCGAGCCCGGCACTATAGACAGGTTGGGTTGCCCCCATAGTTGCATAATAAAGCCGGAAAAAAACAACTGCACCATTTTCAGACTTAGATATTGAGGAGTTGAACAATGCCTGAAAGGCCATCTTATGAAGAAGCGGAACGATCTCTTTCTGAAGCCAAAATAATTTCAGCCAAAAAATAATTTCAGATGGAGTGATCAATGCCCTGCAAGACGGATTTTCGGAACTGGATGATCAGGGCAGGCATCTGAGGATAAACCCATCCTTTACGAAGATAACCGGTTTTTCCGAAACAGCAGCGTCAGGTCATTTGAAAACATTATGAACAAGGAGGATATACAGTCCATAAAACAGACTGTTCGTCAGGCCATTCAAAAAAGAGAGGCTTCTTTTAGTCGATGATGAAGCTATGATTACCAAGATGACCCAGCAAACTTTATCGAGACTGGGATATAACGTCACGACCAGGACAAGTCCTGTTGAAGCCTTGGAATTTTTCAAGGTAAGATCAAACGATATCGATCTGGTGATTACCGATATGACGATGCCGAACATTACCGGGGACAAGCTCTCCATCGAATTGATGAAGATTCGACGAGTGCTCGATGAGCCAAAGTCTTTAAGTTAGAGATATCATTTCTCCATCACAAGGGTTCACTCCAGCTGTAGGAGAAAAAATCCCGATAGAGCCTGGAAAGCTTTTTAGATAACACGGCTGCCAGCCTTTTGCTTAATTTCAACCCCACATGCGGATGCTGATCGAATATTTCGTCCAACTTATCTCTGTCGATTTTAACAACTTTGGCATCCGTTGCACACACTCCGGCAGCTATATAAAAACCGCCTTCAACCAATCCGGACAAGCCGAAAATCTCCCCCTCATCGGACAGTGGTATGACAAACATGCCTCCATTTTTAATGACCAGATTCACTGTGCCTTCTCTTAAAATGAAAACGGATTTGGCGTCTTCGCCCTTGTCGAACAATACTGCATCTTTTGGATGGTCCTCTTCGCTGTAAATAGCGGTGATTTTGTTCATCACCTCAGAATCGATACCTCTGAAAAAATCTGTTTCACTGAGAATCATGGTCACCCTCCTTTTATTCAAGTTATGGACAGCTCAACCAAGACTACTAAGTATGATTCAAATAAGGCGTGATCGGATATGGGAATTTTACCCCAAGCAGCGTGAATCTGTCAAAACCAAAATTTCCGTCTTTAATTGGCGCTTGCTCGCCCATGGAAGCCCTGCATGACAAAAACATCAACGATATCAATGGATCAATATCAATGCACTTCAACCACCTGTCTTGCTTCCGGCTTGTCGTTTCGTCAATCTGTTTTCCGCATCCCAGGCATCGAGGCAACGTTGGCCGCAGAACGAGCGTTCCGGGATTCTTTTCCCAGCTGCCGATAGCAGGCGCACTTACGCCGAAAAGACTTGCCAGCTCGCTTTGCGACATACCGAACTGGCCGCGCAATCGGACAATCTGCTTGTCTGTAACAGGCGGCCCCGGGGCGCAGGCCGCCACGGTTTGGGCACATCCGCCTCTTGGGCGCAGTGGGCTTTTTTTGACTTGTGCATCTTATGATATAGGCTTTAAGATAATTAATTTGGCAAGGCCAGAGGGAGCAAGCTCTATTGTAATACCGCGACGACCGATAACGCAGTCCAAAAACATGATCCTAATGATATAGGCTTTAAGATAATGTTTTTGGCAAGGCTAGAGGGAGGAAGCTGTATTGTAATACCGCAACGACCGATAACGCAGTCCAAAAACATTATCTTAAAGCCTATGGGGAAGGGAATTAGGATGGTGGGGGGGTTGAATCCGTCACTTTGTTGACACTTAAATCGAACTTATCTTGTATACTGCCAGAG
>JASFKE010000651.1:0-3278 GCA_050118795.1 Desulfobacteraceae bacterium
CGTGGGGACTGTCAGGAAGGGTGGCAAACGGCGACTCCTGTACGCCGCTGGTCAAATCAATCTGCGTGATGGCCCCGCTGGCATAGCCCAGATAGATCCGCTGCACCGTTGAAGCGTAGGCCATCAGTGTCGGTGATGCATCTACATCAATGGGATTTAATGGGAATTGCTGAGATAGTGACCAACGATAGATCCGGTTATTGGACGTACTCAGAAGGTACACGACATTGTCCGTGCCTAATGTAATAGTCTTAGGCCGAGAATCGATGAGCATCCCAGAGGTTGCAACTTTCACAATATCAGGATTACTGTTTTCCTGCCCATCGTTGACAATAAGCTGTAAGGTGTAGATCCCTTCTACATCAATTGTTATTGAGGGTGAAGGCGATTCAGGATCGACGATTGCTGCTTGACTGGTTGCAGGAAGCTCAACAAGTTCCCACTGGAAGGTTAGGGCATCTTCATCTTCATCTTCACTGCCACTGCCATCGAACGTCAATTCTTCACCAACAGTACAATATCGGTTGGGACCCGCATTTGCCACCGGCCTGACTTGTGTTTCTATCGGTGGATTGTCTGTGCTCTCTCCCGAACCACCACCGCATGCCATTAAGAAAATGCCTAATAATGCTCCAATGATTACTGCTTTCAGTTTCATATGAATTCCTTTAAATTCAAATCCTAAATATAGATCATCTCCACGTACTAATGAACAAGTTAGGGCAGAGTTTAATATTCGAAATTAGTACTGTCAGACCTCGTTTTTCCCCTTATCCACACAAGTACTAAAAATAAGAAGTCGCTTTTTTCGCTGCCGAGTATGTAAAAAGTTTTACGATTGCTTCGTGATCCAGAAAAGGACATGAAAGGTGTTCTTGCCGGACAGTTTGGCTGGTGAGTCATTAGGCAACAAGCATCATAGCATCGATATTGCCGCAAATGGCAACTCCAGCTAACGTACAGAAGCAATTTCAACTTTAAATTCAATATCGCCTAAGAATACTACTATTCCGCCCATGAAGGCTTACCGATTGGCAAGCAAGCCCAGGTTGCCGAGAGCACCTGATTTTTCAGCAGGCGGATCATTAGACCAATTGTGTATTTCTTACTATGTTCATGTTTCGCTATGTTTTTGCTTTTACACTATAGAATTTTGTATGTCAACATGAAGACTGAATGGTTCAAAAATTCATCCGAAGATAATGTGTCGAAAACACATCATGATTTTTGCACAAAACATGGCAAATTTCATCCACGATTAGAAAAGCACGGCATAGGCGAAGTGGTCAGGCTGTAAAAAAGAAAAAATTCCGAAATTTAATTTTTGTGGATACGCTAAGCAGGAGAAGGTGAGCCGTAGCGGGTTCGATTCTAAAAATTGCAGACAGTTGGAAAGTAAACAGCTGAGAAAATCAGGCGGCTTTTTTAAAGTAGTGGTTCAACAATCCACCCAAAGAAGATTTACAGACGACCTGAGAAGGATTGGCCGATGTTTTAGGAAAGGGGGATTCGATTGCCGATGCCCTGGTGCGGCCGCTCTTTATTGTGATGATTTTCGATGCATTTGAGCACATGGCGAAAATGGCGTTGACCCAGCGGTATGATTTTATTTAGGGTTTCGCGTGCCTCACGTACAAAACGTTCAGCATACGCATTGCACATGGGCGCCTTGGGCGGTGTTTTAACAATTTTGATGCCCTGCGCTTTCAAAATAAAATCAAATCCCGAAAAGCTATTGTCTCTGTCATGGATGACATAGCGGTATTTTTCATCCCTATCGTCCAATTGCATGGAAAAGTTTCGCGCCTGCTGTTTTAGCCATGCAGCATCAGGATAGGGCGTGCAACCGGCGATATGAACACGGCGCGTTTTCAAATGGATGAGAAAGAGCGTATAAAAGGTTTCCAGCCCGCCCATAGTCCAAACTGATCAACGACAATTTTATTTTTCCTCCGCGGGTATTATAAAAGTCGCTGATCACCAAACCTCTTCGGTGAAAAAATCCATGGCCCAGGCCACATCCAGATGGGTCTGGATGAACCTTTTTTTCTTTTCATGCGCCGGTGCCATGAAAGCAACGTTTCCGGCCTGACAATACTGACTATCTCATCGAGACGGTCCTTGATAGGCAACCCATATTTTGCCAGCAGCCTTCGCTCGCCTTCGTTGAGATGTACGCGCTTGCCCAACTTGCTGCGTAGGATTTTGTTTTCTTGGCGCAAATAATCGTTTTGCAATGCAAGGTCACGGTTGAAGAGATTTCTGATTTTGGCTATCAACAGGTCAGCAGAATCGCACAGTGGCATAATGGGAAACGAATATAATTGATGAAAGGCTACGACACAAGGGGCGACTTGCTTGGAAAGGACATTCAATGAATCAACGAAATTTCAATTATCACCCATGGTCCTCGGCCCATGTTCGAGATGGAGCAGGTGTTGCCCGGTGAGGATCCAAATGATCCATTTGATGATCCCATCACCCGGTCCAATGATCTTAGGGATACCGGCCGGCGGGCAGACGCGATAAAGATCCTGATGGAACTTTGCCAGGCTGACCTGCGTTGCCTCGATGCTCATTCACATCTGGGCCACCTTGTTTTTGATTACCACCCCCAAGATGCCATTAGCCACTATGAGGTGGGGCTGCGCATCGGTGAACTGTCTCTGGGAAACGACTTTGCCGGTGTGTTGATGTGGCATTTTATTGATAATCGCCCATTTTTACGCTGCATGCATGGCTATGGCTTGTGCCTGTGGCGTCTTGGGTGTTTTGACGAGGCAGAACGTGTCTTTGACCGGATGCTCTGGCTAAATCCGTCAGATAACCAGGGCGTGCGGTTTCTTATTGATGATGTGAAAGCAAAAATTGCCTGGGAGGATTATGAAAACAAGTGAATCGAATAAAGGCGAGGTCATTCTGTATCGATCACCGGACGGCAAGGCGGCCTTGGATGTACACCTTGATCGGGAGACGGTCTGGCTCAACCAGCGTCAGATGGCCGAATTGTTTGACAAGGATACGGACACCATCGGTCTGCATATTCGTAACATATATAAAGAAGGTGAGTTGACCCGGAAGGGAACTACCGAGAAATCCTCGGTAGTTCAAAATGAAGGGGGGCGACAAGTTAGGCGCAAAGTAGGCTTTTACAATCTTGATGTCATTATTTCAGTTGGCTACCGGGTCAAATCCAAACGCGGCACTCAGTTCCGCATCTGGGCCACCAATGTGCTGAGGAAGCATATTGTGCGGGGATTCACCCTCAATCAAAAACG
>JASFKE010000652.1:0-3274 GCA_050118795.1 Desulfobacteraceae bacterium
ATTGTCTTATCTATGAGCATGTCGCTGTTGTGGCCGGTCTTGGGTTGGGCAAAGAGAGCATGGTCAACCCCGACCCCATGGGGTACCGCATCCATCAATGGGAGCGAAGGGACTACGGGATTGTCGGAAAATCATCCGGTATCGGCACCAGAAAGAAGGAGACCGTTGAAGATGGAAAGATCTGGGCCGCCCATTGTGCGGAAGAGATCGCTAACTGGGCCGTCTTTCTGCCTCAATTGTACACTTTGTACAAAGTGGTGGATTGCCCCCGGCGAAACCCATTCGCCGATTTGTCTGTGGAGGGCACGGGGCGTAACGCCCGGTACAAATTTATCAAGTAGGGGTTTTGATCCGTGAGACCGGATTGATGACGATATATGAGAGAGGAGCCGTCACTATGATAAGAAGCTATTTGATCCTGAATCTGACGAGCTGGGATTATCTTCCCCTGATGGATCGCTGGTTATACAAAGACCACGCAATGGAAACCATGAATCAGGTCGGGCCGATTTTGCATCGTTACACGACATATCGGGCGGTTCCCGAACCCCAAGGGGCATCGGCATACGGCTATTACAACTGGCGCATGACCGAGCATTGGTGGGCTGAAAGTCCTTTCCGTAAAGGGGCCATGGGCCATGGCAGCGCCCTTTCGGAGGTGTGGCCCAACGGGTATGCCCAAGCGCTGGGCATCCCTGAAGGTGCAAAGCAGCGCGGAAAGAAATGGGCCGGCAAGGCCCCGGCCTTCATCTTCGTACCTGTCCGGCCGACGGAGGATTTCAAAGGGAGCAAACTGACCATCGATGACGGCACCATTATCCGTTGGGTGACCGCCTTTAAATATCCCGAAGGTGTATCTGTAGAAGAGGGCGAGCAGTGGTATCTCAATGTACACGCTCCGGAAGTGGCCCGGCAACCGGGGTTGAAGCGTTTTTTCAGTTTCAAAGCCGTCGATCCCACCTCGGTGGTGGGGCCATTCGTACGCGTCTCCGAATTGTGGTATGAGAACCACTCCGCATGGCGCAAAGCTGTCATCGAGGCACCGCCGGAGTACACCAGGCCCCAATGGGCTCATCATGACCAATATCCCTTCTTGGCGCCCGATGTTGATTTTATCAGCACCTTTTTACTGGAGCGGCCGGAGTGCGATTTTCTCAGAGACTACAGGGGATATAATGTCACCGCCTGATAAGGCGGCTTTGTTCTGGCGCACTGAATGCAGGTTGCCGCCAATTTTTTTGTGCAGGGGGTTTAATATAGCAGCTTTTAGCTGTTGAGTGATTCACATATCAGGAGTAAAGCTTTTGAGTGGTGATTTTTCAGGATAATGACCAAGGAAACAGATATGTCCAACATAAGCAAATTTAAAAATTTAGCGGAACCGATCTACATCGGAAAAGCGCGTCTAAAGAACAGAATGATGAAAAACGGCACCGGCTTTTTCTGGGATGATCCCTCCACAGGTGGTTTCATGAACGATCGATATATCGCATTTTTTGAAGCCCTGGCAAAGGGGGGATTGGCACTGGCTTCGTCTGCCGTGCAGCCCATGCAGGAAGGCCCCATGCCCGGATTCCGGATCCTGGATGACAAATATATCCTAGGATGGGCCAAATGGGCCGATGCTGTTCACAAATATGATTGTCTGGCCTTTCACCAATTGTTTCATCTGGGCGGTATGAGCCCGCTGTTCGCCAAAGCGCCTGCGGGGGTGGCCGCCTCCTCCATACCCAAGGAGCTGTCGCCCCGGCCCCATTTCGAGGTCGCCAGGGAGATCACCATTGCCGAGATCGAGGATGTGGTCGAACTGTTTGCCAGCAGCGCCGAACGCCTGAAAAAAGCCGGGCTCGATGGGACCGAAATCAACGGGGCCTGCAACCACCTGATCAACAGCTTTCTCTCCAGGGCTTGGAACAAACGCCAGGATGAATACGGGCCCCAGACCATGGAGAACCGGACCCGGCTCTTTGTCCAGATCATCCAGGAGATCAAGCGGCGAAACGGGTCGGACTGGCCGATCATCGCCCTTTTCAACGGCATGGAGCCCGACCTCACAGACGGCATCACCATTGAAGAGAGCAAACAATTCGCCAAGATACTGGAAAAAGCCGGCGCCGACGCCATGGAGATCCGGGCCGAGTTTTACACCTGGACAAAGGATCCCAAACGGCGGGACAGCACCCATTTTCCGGATATCTATTTTTATCCCGAAACGCCCGCTTATGTGGGCGATATGGTCTACAAAGAGGGTTGGGGAAAAGGGGCCAATATCCTGATGGCCGCCGAGATCAAAAAAGCGGTCTCCGTGCCGGTGATCGTTTGCGGTAAAATGGACTGGGAAAACGGCGAAGAGGCTATCCGGCAAGGCCAGGTGGATATTATCAGTATGAACAGGCGGCTGCTGGCCGATCCCGGTGCCCCCAACAAGGTGCTCGAGGGCCGGCTGGACGATATCGTCCCGTGCACCTCATGCATGACCTGCTTCAACCTGGGTGAGCATTTTCAGCCGGTGGCCTGCCGGGTCAATCCCTCCTTGGGCAGAGAGCGCGAATACGAGATCAAACCGGCCCAAACACCTAAAAAGGTGGTGATCATCGGCGGCGGACCCGCCGGGATGGAGGCCGCCCGGGTGGCCGCACTGCGCGGTCATACGGTGGTGCTCTACGACAAAGAGAAGCATCTGGGCGGATCCATGCCGGTGGCCCAGGTGATCAAGGGTATGGCGCGGGAGGACATTATGAGCTTTACCCGCTACCTCAGCCGCCAGGTCAACAAGTTGGGCGTCACGGTGCACACCAACACCGAGGCCACGCCGGAAACCGTTGAAAAGCAGCGGCCGGATGTTCTGCTGCTGGCAGCCGGCGGAATCCATCAGATTCCCGATATTCCGGGTATGGACAGCCGTAAAGTGAAGACCGGCAAAGAGCTGCACAAAAAACTGAAATTTACCTTGAAATTCACGGATCCCAAGAGCATCAGCAAACTTTCCAAGCTGTGGCTCCCGGGTATTGGTAAGAATGTGGTGGTCATGGGAGGACGGCTGCACGGTTGTCAGACCGCTGAATATTTGGTGCACAACGGTCGCCAGGTGACCATTGTGGACACCGGGACCAGGCAGGAGATCGGTCAGGGCCTGATCGAGGTATTTCTCAAACCCTACCTGCTGTGGTGGCTGGAGGATCACGCCACCGAATTCATCACCGAAGTTCAGTACAAGGCCGTCACCAAACAAGGGCTGGTGATCACCACCAAGGATGGCTCGGAGAGAACCCTT
>JASFKE010000653.1:0-3265 GCA_050118795.1 Desulfobacteraceae bacterium
AAATCCGTATCCTTACGGCGGCCGATGTCAGGGAAGCCCTGCCGATGCCCAAAGCCATCGAGGCCATGAAGCTGGCTTTTTCTCAGTTCTCTTCCGGCGAAGCAACCGTCCCCCTGCGCGGCCGATTGCACACGGACAAAGGCGTCACCTTGCTGATGCCGGCCTTTTTGAAGCGCAGCAGGGATCTGGCGGTAAAAGTGGTGTCGGTCTTTGGACAAAATCCGTCACTGGGCTTACCAACGGTTTCCGCACTGGTGCTGGTGCTTGACGCTGAAACCGGCGTTCCGCAGGCGATGATGGAGGGCGATACTCTGACGGCCCTGCGAACCGGGGCGGCCGGCGGACTGGCGGCCGATCTGCTGGCGCGCAAAGATGCCTCCAAGGTCGCGCTTTTCGGTGCCGGGGTCCAGGGGCGCGCGCAACTGGCGGCCGCCTGCGCCGTCCGGTCGATTCGGGAGGTGATGGTGTTCGATCCGGTGCCGGCTTCTGCCGCTGGATTGGTCGAAGAGATCGGAACCTGGCCCGGCGGGCCCAAAGCCCGGGTGGCGGCCTCAGCGGCTGAGGCGGTGTGCCGGGCCGATATCGTATTGACCGCCACAACAGCCACCACCCCGGTTTTCGATGGCCGTGATCTGCCGCCCGGCGCCCACATCACCGGCGTGGGCTCCTTCACACCGGAGATGCAGGAGATTGACGCGTCGGTGATCGGGCGCGCCTATGTCGTTGTGGATGGGCGGGAGGCAGCTATGGCCGAAGCCGGTGATCTGATCAAAGCCGGGGCCGCCATCGATGCCGAACTGGGTGAAATTGTAAACAATGACAAGCCTGGACGCCGAGACGACGAACAGATCACCCTCTTTAAATCCGTGGGCATGGCGGCCCAGGATGCGGCGGCGGCATCGGCGGTATTGTCAGCGGCACGGAACATGGGGCTGGGCAGGGTCGTCGATCTGGCATAGACCCTAATTGTTACACAAAAAAGATGGCCAAAAGGAGCAAAAAAGATGCTGGATCGCCGTCATAGCGAAGTTGTGGTGATCGGTGGTGGAATCATAGGCTTGGCTTGCGCATACTACCTCAATCGGGCCGGCCGGAAGGTCTGTCTGATCGAAAAAGCGACGGTGGGCGGCGATGAGGGGGCTTGCTACGGCAATTGCGGCCTGTTGTTTTTTTCCGATCTGCCGCCCCTTTGCCAGCCGGGCGCGGTGACCGACGCGATGACCCGCATGATCCGTCGTTCATCGCCGCTTTATATCAAGCCCCAACCCGATCTGCCCAAGATGATGTGGCTGCTGAAATTTGCGGCCAAATGCAATCACCGCCATTTCAGCCATGCGCTGTCGGCGCGTCATGCCCTGTTTTCGCGCTCCAGACAATTGTATGCGGCGCTTTTTGCCGGGGAGTCCATTGAATGCCAGTGGGAGCAGCAAGGGGTATTGCTGGTTTTTAAAGATCCGGCACGCCTCGGGCAATACGAGAAGATCAATGCAGTATTGCAGCCCTTTGGCGTGGCCGCCACCCGTCTGTCCAAATCCCGGCTGCTGGAAAAAGAGCCCGCTCTGTCCGAAGATCTATGCGGCGGCTGGCACCACCGCGTGGACGGCCATTTAAGACCGGAAGCGCTGCTGAGCGGATTAAGGATCCTGTTGATCGACAAGGGGGTCACCATCGTCGAGCACAGCCCGGTGACGCGCCTGGTGGCCTCGGGCCGCGCCATATCCGAGGTGGTCACCCCCATGGGCAGGTTTTGCGCCGATCAATTCGTGCTGGCCACCGGCGCCTGGTCGCCGCCCATGGCCCGGCAGGTGGGCGTCCGCCTGCCGGTGCAACCTGGTAAGGGGTACAGTCTGACAATAGCGCGGCCCCAAACAGCTCTGCGAACTCCCTGCTACTTTTGGGAGCATTCCGTGGTGGCCACGCCCTGGAGTGATGGGTTGCGGTTGGGCGGCACCATGGAATTTTCCGGATTGAATACCCAACTGGACCGCCTGCGCATCGACAATCTCAAATCAGCGGCGGCCGTCTATCTTCGGGAATCCATAGGCCGGTCTGAGATGGTGCAATGGGTGGGAGTGCGCCCGATGTGTTATGACGACCTTCCCATCATCGGCGCTGCGCCAAAAACCGCCAATCTGTTTATCGCAACCGGTCACGGCATGATCGGTCTGACAGCCGCAACGGCGACGGCCGAACTGGTGGCCGACCTGATGACCGGCAAACGGCCGGCCATAGATCCGGCGCCTTATCGCCCGACCAGATTTAGCCTATAGTGCAACAGGTGGGTTGGAGGCCGGTCATGTAATCATACCGTATTGCGAGTCATGAGCAGGCCTGGTATGGTGAATTCATTGGGATCCTGATCCTGATTCTGGATACCTCCTACCCTTGCATCCCCGGCAATGTTGGCAGTGCGGCTACATTTGATTTCACCGAATCTGAGACATTACCGAGTTATTGGGGAGGGATCAAATGCACTTAAAATCATTGAGCCATGGGCTGTGGGCCGCTACGGCGCCGCAGGCACCCAAGTTAAGCGCCTTGGAGACAGAGCACAAAGCTGAGGTGGCCATCGTCGGCGGCGGCTACACCGGCTTGTCTGCCGCGCTGCATCTTGCCGAGGCCGGTACCGATGTGGTTTTGCTGGAAGCGGCAGAGATTGGTTTTGGCGGTGCAGGGCGCAATGTCGGTTTTGTCAATGCAGGTCTATGGTTGATGCCGGATGAGGTGGTCCGCATCGTGGGGCAACCGCATGGCGAACGCCTTGTCGATGTGCTGGGCGCCTCGCCGGATCTTGTCTTCGAACTCATTGAAAAGCACGGCATCGAGTGCGAGGCCGTGCGAAAAGGCACCCTGCACTGTGCCCACTCCCCCGGCGGGTTCAGGGAACTTCGGCAACGAGAAGCCCAATGGAAGCGCCGCGGGGCTCCGGTAACGCTTTTGAGTCGCCAAGAGGCCGCTCCGAGAATCGGCAGCCACAGCTTTTACGGGGCGCTGTTTGATCAACGGGCGGGGGTAATCCAGCCCCTGGCCTACGCCTACGGGCTTGCCGAAGCGGCAAAGCGCGCAGGCGCCCGTCTCCACGTCGATTCCCCGGTCACCGAATTGAAACGGGAATCCAACCATTGGCGCCTGACCACGCCCGGCGGTCATGTTTCGGCCCAGGCGGTGATCCTGGCGACCCTTGGATACCCCGAATTCGCCTTTAATAACCGTAAAAAAGAGCTGATTCCTTTTAACTATTTTCAGTTTGCGACTTCGCCTTTGC
>JASFKE010000654.1:0-3265 GCA_050118795.1 Desulfobacteraceae bacterium
GCCCAGAAAGTGACACCCGTCGCCCAGCTGAAATTGCCCGCCTCGGCATAAAGTTGGCGCACAACCACACTGGTCGGTTCCCAATTGTCCTCGCCCTCGGGCTCGACGATCAGCGAAGTGACAAATTTCGCAAAAGACTGATCCTTTGTTTTGATATTTTTTATCAAGGTCAAATTTGTATAGTTATTGTGCGATTCATTTCCCAGCCGCCAGTAATGCTCATCCATACCGCTGGCACCGTAGGCCCAGCGATAACGGTTCCCGGTACCGCCGTTTTGGTTCCAGCCGAAACCGGCACGCGAATAGCCGTGGAACTCGAAACTCTGAAAATCATCCTCTGTCTTTTCGGCTTCCAGCTTCTCTACTTTTTCGTTCAGTTGTTCTATATCTTGGCGCAGGTCTGAAATCTCATCAGCAAAACCCGCCATCGGCCAAGTGAGAAAAAACAATGATACTGTGATCCCTATGATAAGTTTTGCTTTTACACATGCCTTTTTCATTTTGTTCAACTCTCCTCCAATTTCAGATTGAATACAATTCCAGCCACCAATCGAAACTTTGGATTAACAATCACAAAGCCACCGAGTGTCGCCTGGCTGTACATATGTGAAATAAGACCGCTGCAGTTGGCAAGCTAACACCTCAAGGTAAAGAAACGGCAAAGGACAAAAAAAGTTTAGGCAAATTCAGGATAGGGACATTGCGGATTTTACGAATACTTATCCGGCCAATTGCCATTTTGTTACCTTCCTGAGCTATAAACTGCGGTGCATCCAAAACCGACATTGGCGGCACCGATCGCCAATGGAAGCGCCACAGGTAAAAATCATACACAAAGGAGATAAGCTCACATGCAAACGCTCTCCCACCCAGCGATGGTTCTGTGTGGAATACGGCGAATCGCCATTATATTCTCCGGCGGGCCGGCTCCGGCCGCCAATGCCGTTATTTCCACTGCCGCAGCCGCGTTTCTAAAAGGCGGGATTGAAGTCATCGGTATACTCAACGGTTATGCCGGCCTGGTGCAGTACTCTGAAGACAATCCACTAAAAGAGGGATGCGACTACTGTGTTATCTCTCATCAATTGCTTCGACGCACCCGCAACAGCCAGGGTGTGCTTTTGCGCACCGCCAGGGAACATCCGGGAAAAGAGATTCGCAATCTTTCCGATCTGAGTGACCCCCAACGCACGGCAGGACTTCAACGTGTCTACCGGGCACTGTGCAGCCTGAATGTGGACGCATTGCTATCCATCGGCGGCGACGGGACGTTGATCACCGCTAATCTGCTCAAACGGTTACAGACCCAAATGCCCATAGGGCATCATCACATCCGAATCATCCATATGCCCAAAACCATTGACAATGATTATATGGGCATCGACTTTACCTTCGGCTATTTCACGGCTGTTGAAACCCTGGCTGCGGAGATTCGAAATCTGCTGGCCGACGCCGAGGCCACCAGCTCCTATTATGTGGTAACCACCATGGGCCGCACTGCAGGCTGGCTGGCTTATGGCGCCGCAATCGCCAGCGAGGCCAGCCTGGTCATCGGCCCTGAGGATATTATCGGCCCATTGCGCTGCCACGAGCCATGCCCCAATTCAGGCGGCAGCCCAACCAAGAGGCGGGAAATCATGAATATGGAGGCCGTCATCGGCCGGATGGTGGGAACCATGCAAGCCCGCGAGCGGGAAGGAAAAACTTTTGGTGTGATTGTGCTTTCCGAAGGGCTGGCCGACTATCTGCCCGAAGAGTTTATCAAAGACGCTGCCAGAGACGATTTCGACAATATTTCGCTCTCCCGGGTCGATCTGGCCGGCATTATCGCCTGTGGTGTCAGCGCTGAATACCGGCGCCGAACCGGCCGGCAACGCAAATCTGTCGGCATACGGCTGGGATACGAGTCGCGGTGCGCCAAACCGCATGCCTACGATGTCGTCTTGGCCAGCCAGATCGGTGTTGGGGCCTACCGGGCCTTGGTGGAAGAGCAGATGGATGGCGTAATGGTCTCCGTGACCGGCCAAGTGGAGCTAAAATATATTCCTTTTGAAGAGCTGGTCGATCAAAAAAGCCTAAAAACCATCGTCCGCCGCATGTCTCCGGGCTCCGATTTCCATCTACTGGCACGATTCCTTGAAACCTATATTCCCGAATCCCGAGAATACAAAGCAGCCACACCCCACCCCCATCGTTGCAAAAGCCTTTAGGGCTTCAGGATCAGGGCGGCAAGGGTTCAGCCGTAGTATATGCTACTGCAAACCCTTGCCAACGCGGGATCTGGTGCCCTAAAGGCTTCCAACGATAGGGTAGAATAGCCGCGGCCACAACAACCCCATCGCTGCAAAAGTCTTTTTTATAGTTGCTTGGCCATCATCGACGCCAAGTCGACCATGCGGGTGGAATACCCCGTTTCATTGTCATACCATGCGAGGACTTTGACCATGTTACCGCAAACATAGGTGGTTGGCCCATCGACCACCGAACTGAGGGCAGATCCGTTGAAGTCTATGGAGACCAGAGGTAGATCGCTATATCCCATAATGCCTCGCAGCTCTGTCTTTGAAGCCTTTTCCAGCGCACCGTTCACCTCAGACACGTCCACCGCTCTTTCCAGGGTCGCCGTAAAATCGACCAGGGAGACATTGGGGGTGGGGACTCGAATGGCCAAACCGTTCAGTTTACCCGCCAAATCGGGCAACACCACGGCCACGGCTTTGGCGGCGCCGGTACTGGTGGGAATCATCGACAACGCGGCAGACCTTGCCCGGCGCAGATCTTTATGGGGAAAGTCCAGTAGTCGCTGGTCACCCGTATAGGAGTGAATGGTGGTCATCAACCCGTTTTGAATGCCAAAGTTTTCATGCAGTACTTTGGCCACCGGTGAGAGGCAATTGGTCGTACAGGATGCATTGGAGACAAGGTGGTGGTTTTGGGGATCGTACTGATTGTGATTGACACCCATGACAACCGTTGTATCGGCATCTGCGGCCGGAGCGGAGATGATGACCTTACGCGCGCCGGAAGTCAGATGCTTGGAGGCGCTTTGGCGATCCCGGAACAATCCTGTGCATTCCGCCACGACATCCACACCCTGCCTTTGCCAGGGCAACTCAGCCGGATCTTTGATGGCGGTGATTATGATTTTCCGGCCATCGACGACGATACCATCGTCCTGAACCGCCACCTTCGCATCGAGTCGGCCGTGAACCGAATCGTATTGCAGCAAATGGGCGATGGTCACCGGATCCATGAGGTCATTTAT
>JASFKE010000655.1:0-3265 GCA_050118795.1 Desulfobacteraceae bacterium
ATGCAGATTCTGCTGGCCGAAGATAATGCCATCAACCAACAAGTGGCCTTGCACATGCTCCGCAATTTCGGCTATAACGTCCATGCGGTAAGTAACGGTAAACAGGTGCTCGAGTGCCTGGGGCACAGACCTTACGATTTGATTTTGATGGATATTCAGATGCCGGAAATGGATGGTTACGAGGCCACCCGCGCCATTCGAAAATCCCAGATCGCCGGCGGCCAAATTCCCATTATCGCCATGACGGGCAACGCCATGAAAGGCGATGACGAGAACTGTTTAGACGCCGGAATGGACGATTACATCGCCAAACCGGTGGATGCAGCGATGCTGAAGGAAAAAGTTGATCATTGGATCGGCAGTGCGCACCCGGAATCAAAGTCCCCAACAGGGAAAATTCAGCTCACTATGTAACCAGCAGCTTAAAATCGAACAGGACTGCCACATCACCCCCGTACCCTGCGGTGCATGTCTCTGGTGCACCGGCTTGTTCAAATGCCTTCAATAAACCCTGGATCGAATCGTTGACATATTCAATTAAGTAAAATATGAATTGAATAAGATTATATTTATATGGATGCCGCCATGCCCCTGGTCCACTCATTAAAAGCGTTAGCCGACGAAAAGCGCTTGAAAATCCTGGGAATGCTCCTGAGCGGCGATCTATGCGTCGGCGCTCTGGCAAAGCACCTGGGTATATCAAAACCGGCCGTGTCCCAGCATCTGCGGATATTGCGCAAAGCCGGATTGGTCAGAGGGGAAAAGCGCGGTTACTGGACCCATTATATGGTGGACAGAGAGGCTCTGGTTCAGATTGCGGAAGAATTAAGCGAACTGTCAACCAGGCAGAAGCCTTCGGGAGCCATTTGCTGGCGGATTAATGAAACGCCGCCAAAAACCCATCAACCAGAGGAGGTCGATATGTGTCAGAACTGTTGTGAGCAGCCGACGAAATTAATGGATAAGCCTGAAAACTGCACCCCTGAACAGATCAGGCAGTGCCATGGAGATACAAAAGAACATCCCTGTACCAAAGAAAAATCCACTTCCGATAAACAATAATCAACAGTTGGGAGTCCCGTGAGGCCATGACCCCGTCAGCGCTTCTGATTGCCGCCATTTTCATTGTTTCACTGGTGTTGACGATGGTCGGCCTTGGGGGGGGGCTTATCTTCTCCCCCCTGTTTGTCATCCTCGGCTTTGCCAAATCCGAGGCCGCCTCGGCTTCGCTCTTTTTGAATCTCATCGCTGCCGCATCCGCCGCCCATGCCTATTCAAAGAAAAAAATGGTGGATTTTTCACTCGCCATCCCTCTGATCATCTCATCGAGTCTGGCCGCGCCTTTGGGATCATATTTAAATGTGCGCATCGATGTGAAACCATTTCTCATAACCTTGGCGGGGGTGCTTGCCCTGGCCGGATTTCGCATGTTGATCTCTCCTTCCGACAGTGCCGGGGCCGCTGAAGCGGGATCATCGAAAAAGATAATCGGTGGCATCGGCATCGGTGCCGCCATAGGTGTGGTGGGTGGATTGTTGGGCATCGGTGGCGGTGTATTCATTGTGCCCCTGCTGATCTATGTGATGAAAACACCCATTAAAATTGCCGCCGCGTCATCGACATTTATCGTCTGTTTCTCTTCATTGACCGGCTTTCTGGGCTACGCATCCATGGAAAAAATCAACTGGCTGTTCATCCTTCCTGCAGCAGTTGCCTCTTTTGCCGGCGGCCAAGCCGGGGCGAGGATCATGAGCACCAGACTAAAAGGAAAAAGCATCCGGATCATCTTCAGCTTCATTCTTTTTGCATTGTGCGCCAAACTACTGCACCAGTCTTATTTTTAATTATAAACTTTGAGCTTCGAGTGCTTTGCGATATAGTCAAAATCGCGGTCATTGTGAAGCAGGTGGATATGGTACTCAATAGCAACAGAAGCAATCATACAGTCAACCGGTTTCCGAATTGTAATACCCTTTCTTCGAAGGGACCTGTAAATCTCCGCCGCTCGTAGAAATGTTCCATGCCGCATGGGCAGGAAAATAAGATCTTGAAGATATTCCTTTGTTTTGAAAAAGTCCGTATCAGATCGGATCCCTTGGAGAATTTCCGTCATGATAACGCCACAAAGAGATAAGTCCTCTTCACTTTGGATCAACTCTTGAAGTCTCTCCACATGTGTCTCGTTACGATCGATGAAAAAATCGATCCAAACCGTTGTATCGACAAGCACCATCAATCACGCGCCTTGCGCCACTCGGAAAGGTCCCCTTCCCATTTGATAGTGCCCTTGAGTTCAAGCAGACGTTTTTGACGACCACGCCGGCGCACCTCATGCAGAGCATAGTCAATGAGGGCGCGCCGTGTTCGGATTCCGGTCAATTTTTGACATTCATTGACCAAATCATCGTCAATCACAACATTTGTTCTGCCCATATGATCACCTCCAATCGCATATACACATAATAATCGTAATTGTTGTGTATTTCAAGAGGAAATGTGCAAATTGCCAATATACCGGTCACCAACCGGAAGGGCAACGAGACCAAAGGACAAGTTACATAAACTGGGATCAACCGAAACGGCCCGCAACCCTTCCGGTTGGGTGCACTGGCGGGTTGGGTCCTTATTTTATGAAGTATCCTGACACTCGCCAGGCACCATCCTCGTCCATCATGGGGGTGATCGTCTCCACTGCTGCTTTCTTGTTTTCAAACGAGGTCTCAAACTGGATGACAACATATTCACCGTCGGGAGCACCAGGCAAAGAGGATTTGTAGACTTTCGTTTTCAGCTTTCTTGAAATAAGTTTACCCAAAGGCTCTCTCACCGCCCGCATAGATTGCGCCCACTGATTACGCTGAACCGCATTTTTGAATAACTCAGCAGCTTCATGCCAGCTTTCCGCATATTTTTCACTGTCAACAATAGCGAGCCATTTTTCCGCTGCGGAAAGAGCAGCCAATTCCTTTTTTGAATCTGCCGCAAAGGCATTCGTACCTGAGAAAATCAACCCAATTGTTACCAGATTTACGATTATTCCTCGAATCATTTGTATGTACTCCTTCTTTGCATACATTAAATAAGGCGCTGAAAACTCGTGCTCTGCGAAATATCTTTCGAGTTTGAATGGATTCAGTTTCATATTATGTCGTAAACAAGGGCATAATGGGCCAATCCGCCTCGATAGTTTTGCGTCGGCTGAATTGGCGAGGTTACGGCTTTATTTCCTTAGTTCAATGCCCGCGGCTTGCCATCTCTATTAGCC
>JASFKE010000656.1:0-3263 GCA_050118795.1 Desulfobacteraceae bacterium
CCGCCCAGAAGTTGTAAAGCCATGAGGGCCACAGATCCCGCGTTGTCAAGGGTTCGCAGTAGGTGTACTACGACTTCACCCTTGACCCTGTGGCCCTCATGGCTTTACAGCTTCTGTGCGGTTTTTTCTATAATTTGGTGTTTGGCATTCTACATTTGAAATGATAGGTGGTGAATCGAAATCACCCGATTGGAATACTCCGGCCCGAAGATCCAAATTTGAAGGAGCGTCAGAAAAACCTTTTTTGCAGTTGAGGTGGACCAATGAAAGAATTTACCCAGGCGCAATTGTCACAATACGATGGCAGGGACGGCAACCCCATCTATATCGCCCATAAAGGCAACGTTTACGATGTATCGGAGAGCAAGTTGTGGCGGGGCGGCCGGCATATGAAGCGACATAACGCCGGTGGGGACTTGACCACCGACATCCAGGCGGCACCCCATGACCCAGCTGTTCTCGAGCGCTTTCCCCAGGTGGGTACGTTGCGCAAAGAGCAGGCCCAGATCCCTTCGATGCCGGGCTGGATCTCCTGGCTGCTTGAGGCGAACCCCTTTTTTCGCCGCCACCCCCATCCCATGACGGTCCATTTCCCCCTGGTTTTTATGTTGTCCAACCCCTTTTTTCTTTTACTCTTCCGGCTGACTGGCGACCCGGCCTTTGAAACTACGGCGTTTCACTGTCTTGGCGGCGGGATTGTGTTTATGGTCGTAGCCATCTTCACCGGAGTTCTCACTTGGTGGTACAACTACATGGCCCGGATGATGAAACCGATTGCCATCAAGGTCCCTTTGTCCATATCTGTGCTGATCATCGCCATCGCCCTGTTCGTTTGGCGTTGGAACGCCCCTGACGTGATGACCGGTTCCCAGGGGCCCAATATCGTCTACCTCCTGCTCTCGTTGTCATTTATTCCACAGGTCGGGATCATCGGTTGGTATGGGGCGTCGATGACCTTTCCCCTTGAGGACGAAGGCTGATCATTGCTGGAACCATAACAATGATCAGCGAAGCGGCCGTGCTGAATCCAAAAAACTGCTCTATGCGTCTGCCGGCTCGATCCGGCAGGGAACAAACCGGTGCATGGGAGTACCCAGCAGGTCCCGGTGGGTGGTTTTGGTCAGATTGTTGACATTGAGTCCGTAAACCGTGTCGTTATAGATCAAGCCGAACCCGTGGGGGATCAGCACCGTTCCTTTTCGAACCTGTCCGGAGACCTGGAGTTCACCCACTTCACAACCGGCCTCGGTGGTGACCTTCACGCTCTGGCCGTCTGAAACGCCAATTGCCTCGGCATCCGCCGGATTTACGGCAACCGTGCAGGCCCGTTTGCCCTTGTTCCACTCCTGGCCTCGAATCAATGTGTTGATGTTGTAGCGTGTATGGCGGCCGGCATTTAAGATTAAGGGAAATTGATCCGGAAGTTTCAGCTCCCTGGCTTCGCTATCGGCAGTCAGTTTTATCGCATCCTCTTCAAGTTCGGGAACAAAGAGCTCCACCTTCCCGGAGGGTGTTTTAACGGCCTTGAAATTTTCAGCCGGATCTGCTTCGCCGATCCAGATACCTTCCGGTCTATCCAGCAGTGTCTGGAAAATCCGATCGCCCTGGTCGATGCCGGGCTCAAACCCGATCCGGGCGGCATTTTTTCGGAACGCCTCGGGAGCGGTCATCAACACCCCCCAAAGAGCGGCCAAAGCCGCACTGTCCCACTCTTTTCCAATGGTTTTTGCCAGAACAAACGGCATGGCGGCAAAAGCGCCGGGTGCGGAAGCGGCCCACGCCATGAGCTTGGCGCCAAAGGTGAGCCGGTCCCGTTTCGCCGCCGCATGAACTTCTTCCGAAATTTTGGGAATCAATCCAAGCTTGTCGGCCATGAGGGTAAAAATTTGGGACGCTTCCAGACATTTTCCCGGCCCAGAGACGATGGGGCGACGCATCTGGAAAAAGACTTTGGGAAATGTCCATGGAAAAAATGTCCCATCCCAGGATTCGTAATATGTCCGGCAGGGGAGCACATAGTGGGCCAGGCGGGCGGTTTCACTCATGACGATATCGTTGACCACCAGAAGATCCAGCTTGGAAAAGGCTTTTTCATAAGCCTTGGTGTCCGGGTACGACCTTAGCGGATTGCAGGCGCTGACATAGACGGCTCGCAAGCGCTGCGGATGGTCGTTCAAGATCTCTTCCGGCATGACCGCAGGCGGAAAAGCACCGGCGCAAGCCGGCGGCATACCGGTCATTATCGTTTTCCATGTGTCGGGATTCCGTTCATCCGCATGAAATCCCATAGGGGCCACCATAGCCGGAATCACATTTCCGCCGGTCACGCAGAAAACACCGCAAACCGCCCCAAGAATATACATCATGTAGGAGTTCATGACGCTGTTTCGCCCCATGTAAATCCCAAGATCCGGATGCATGCACCACTTTTTGGTCGTCATTAGACGGCACAATTCAAACACCTGGTCATAGTCGAGCTGGCAAACCTCAAGGGCTGCGTTAACATCAAAATTTACAAACCAGGGTCGTATCACATTCCAGCCCTCAACGTGATCGGCGATGTACTGTTTATTCTCCCATCGGTTTTCGACAATGATGGAGATCATGGCTTTGATTAAAAGGGCATCCGTGCCGGGCCGAACAGGCAGGTGGATATTGGCGATGCCTGCGGTTTCACTTTTTCGGGGATCGATGATGACCAGTGTTTTTTCAGGATCCTTTGAAAACTCCTTGAGCACTATCGGAGCACGGGGCATCTGGTGGCTTTCCATGCCGTTCCAACCCCATCCTACCAGCATTTGCGTATGTTGCTCATCCGCAACGGCAACATTATACTGTTTTCCCAGCATACGGCCGAACAACCACCAGGAACTGGAAAATTCCTGGCCGGCGGAGCTGTAAAAGTACTGGGAACCCATGGCCTTTAAGATCGACACTCCAAACGCCCCTTCAAAGTGTCCGCCTTGGGCGCTGGCCCCCATGTAAGCAAGGCAGCGAGGCGTATGTTCTTCTACCAGCGCTTTCATCTTTGTTGTGATTTCGTCAATGGCCCGATCCCATGAAACAGGCTCGAAGTTCTTCCCCACCCGTTTTAACGGCTCGGTGATGCGATCCTTTGGATACTGGTGATAGATGACGTTCAAGCCCTTGCGGCAGGCGTAACCCCGGCTTCTCGGGTTTGATTTGTCCGGTTTGACCTTAACCATGCGGTTATCTTCAACCAGAATTTCAAGACCGCAGTTTTGTGCGCACAACACGCATCC
>JASFKE010000657.1:0-3259 GCA_050118795.1 Desulfobacteraceae bacterium
CGTAATTTTGCAGCCTACTTCTCGACGGCCATGAGCCTATTTGCTGAAGGCGCCAAAGGCAAGGCAAAACTAAAAGTGCTGCCTTGGCCGACGATGCTCTCAACCCATATCGAACCATTGTGTGCCTCTACGATGTTCTTGGTAATACTTAAACCCAATCCAACCCCATCCAAATGATCCCGGACAGATGGTGCGCGATAGAATTTATTAAACAGCTTGGCCTGATCCTCATCCAAAATACCGGGTCCGTTGTCAATTATGCTGAATGTCAGCGAAAGAAGGTCAGGCCCCTGCTGCACCTTTACCCACACCTCGGACCCCGTATCGGAAAATTTAATTGCATTACCCATTAAATTCAGGAAAACCTGCTGCAAATATTTTGAATCACCTACAATTTCCGGCGTTTCAGGCGGTATATGGGAGTGGATACTGATATCCTTGGCTTCCGCAGCAGGCTTTAAACTTTCAATTGACGAAGATACAAGGGCCACGGAATCCACCGGTTTGAATTCAAGTTTCAGGGCACCCGGCTCTAAGCGAGAGGCCTGCATCAGGTGATTCAGCAGGTCACAAATCCGGCCGATTTCACTGCCGGCAATTTCCAGGAAACGTCGCTGGCGATCGGTAATGGGCCCCATCACCTCTTCTCCAACCATGTTGACGGACTCACGAATGGAGGTCAAAGGGGTTCGAATTTCATGGCTCAGCATTGAGATGAAATCCGAACGCAATCTTTCCTCCTGGCGCAGGCGTTCGGACATTTCGTTGAAAGCGGTGGCCAGCTCTCCCAACTCATCCTTAGAACGGATATGGACCGGTTCACTGTAGCGGTCTTTGGCGACGGAGCGTATACCCCGCATCAGCTCTTTGAGAGGCCGTATCATGGAATAGGCCAAGTAGACCACACCAATCAATCCGACCAGGCTGGAAATTCCCAATCCGATGAGCGCATTACGGATGGATTCCCGCCCACGCCGATTCAGCTCGCGGGTGGCCTCTTCAACCTCCAATTGATTTTCAATTCGGGCCTGGGAGATCAGTTCAATCCATTGATTGATCACATTTTCCGGAATCCATATATTTTGGTCGATGCTGTTTACTGATGATGCGTCTGTCTCATTGGCGTTGCCGTATTGCTGATAGGCAGAATGAACTTGTTCCCATTGGGGGGACAACTCCTGCCCTTGTAACCTCAACGCCAGAATTTTTTGCAGGCTCTCCTCAAATTCATGCTTGGCGTCTTTGAAAAAGCCTAAATAATCATCCTTTTTTAGCAGGCGATATTTTTTCTCATTCTCCTCCATACTGAGTAAATGCTCAAACATCTTCTTGGAATTATCCGATATTGCATAATTCTTACTGACAATACGCTCTGATATCTGTGCAACCTGCTGAAAATTTAGATACAAAACGAGTATGGTCCCATAAAAAATGGAGACTATCGCAAAAAACCAAACCAACAACTTGCCTGTGATACCGTAACTTGGGTCCATTTTTTTATTGGGTCACTGATTCCGAATAACAGTTATGGTTCATGTGTCGAAGATTCCTCAAAACAGGGTATAGGTAACAGAAATTGAAAACCAAGTAAATGGGATCTCACACGTGGGTAAATTTGGTAACCGGAGAGAAAATTTGGTATGCGCCTCCGGCAATATCAATCCCCCTCTCTTAAATAACCCCAATACATCCGAATGGCTACAAATCACCTAAGATCGGCACATATATTGCATTAATTCCGGAAATACAATAACAACAATTAGAGAAAGAGAGATCTCTTTTCCACCAAAACGAAAAATCCTTTACATGAACGGAGCAATAGTGTATAAAATTCAAACGGTGAGAATTACATCCTTCAATAACAATGGACGACGTCATTAACCTAAATGATGCCGACTTCATGAATCAAAATATATACTGAAAATCTGTTAGGATTTACAACAAAGTATAAAATATGGGCGCCAACGGCTAAAGCAGACCAAGCCAATGGACTCAGCATCAGTTCGATTTTGATTTCAATTAGAATTAGTGTGGAACGTTAAGGCCGGTGATATTTAAGACAGGCCTGTTCAGTTGGATGTGAACTTAGGCGGTCAATCTCTATCGACCCCTCCAGCAGTGATGGTAATACATATGACTCGATTCGGCGTAGCAGCCCGGAAGTGGGTTTGTCGTTTTTTAGGACTGACTCTTTTAAGCTTACCTGTCAATCTCCAAGCAGAATGCCAAGTTTCCCTCAGTTGGGTCGCCAGCGGGGGGGAATCTATCGGATATCGTCTTTACGAGCGTGAATCTGGCCAAGAGTACAACCTTAACTACTACTACGATGTGGGCCAGGAAACCACCTGCACGGTCTACGGATTGGAAGAAAACACGACCTATCACTTTGTGGTCCGAGCTTATAACGAATCGGATGAAAGTGACAATTCCAACGAAGCCACCTACACTTGCACCAGCGCCGCTTCCAGCGGCGATGACAATCCACCTGCCACGCCGGATCTCATCGCTCCGGTGAACGATTGTCAAGCCGTCGTTTTGGAACCAGTGCTTACCACCGGCGAATTTTACGACCAGGATCCTGACGACGCCCACGCCCAGACACATTGGCAAATTTTCCGGACGGACAATGATGAATGCATCTATGATGTGATCAGCAGCACGGATCTCACATCTGTGGAGGTGCCCCCATCCATATTAGAGCCTCTAACCTCTTATTACTGGACAGCGTCCCACTACAGCCAAAGCGGAGGTAAATCTGAAACGGCTCCGGCCTATGACTTCACCACGACAGATACCGTAGATTCAACCACGACCGCATCCGCATCACTCAGCGGTAGCAGCGGCGGTAACGGTGGCAGTAGCGACGGATTTTTCGGCTTAGGTTGTTATATTCAAACGCTACTGGGCCAAAAATAGTTAAAACCCCAACCATTTAAAGCCATCTAAGCGAAGTCGGGCATACTTGACTTGTGGTCACGAAAAGGCTAAGCATCTACCGTACAGACCCGAAATCAAGAAATCTGAAACTATCGCTGAAAAATCAGGAAGGGATATTATGCTGCGACTTGGCCCTGAGCCCGCTTGCGCACGGGAGATGGATTTGGATGATATTTTTTTCGCAAGACTCACCCTCCTGATAATTATGGGAAAATCGTACCTGAAAGGTTCTCCGATGGGCGAACATCGCCGTAAAGCAATGCTTGAAAATGCGCGCCATATCGAGTCGGAATCCGCAGATATTGGCAGGTTAGCCGTTGAA
>JASFKE010000658.1:0-3258 GCA_050118795.1 Desulfobacteraceae bacterium
GCCGCAGCCCCGGCTGCCCCGGCTCCGGCACCTGAACCCGAGGCGCCCAAGGTAGATCCGGCAGTGGAAGCAGCTGCCAAAGCCAAAGCAGAAGCAGAAGCCAAAGCCAAGGCCGAAGCCGAAGCCGAAGCCAAAGCAGAAGCGCAAGCCAAAGCCAAGGCCGAAGCCCAAGCCAAGGCAGAAGCCGAAGCCAAGGCCAAAGAAGCGGCCGAGCTGAAAGCGCAAGCGGATAAACGTGAAGCTGAAGAAGAGGCTTTGAGACAAAAACGGGCTGCTGAACGTGAAGCTTTACTGGCAAAACGCGAGGCTGAAGAAGTCGATGAAATGGTCGCCAAGACGGCAGCCGAGGTCCAAACCGATGCGTTGGAAAAAATGGCGCACCTGCTGGACCGCATCCATCGCCGTGTCGGTTAAGCTCCCGAAGCAGTTTTAATATACTCACATCCACCTATTATTAATTAATAAATATGAGGAGGAACCTCTGATGCCAGAAGATATCAAAGCCCAAAAGGCAGTTAAAAAAGCGCCGAAGCTTGCTGACCCCGTAGGCGCATCCATTGACCCGGCAACCCAAGAGATGATTAAACGCGCCCAGGAGTTGGGCATCGACACCGTTTTCGACCGGGCGGAACAAATGAAGCCCTGCGCCATCGGCCTGCAGGGAATTTGCTGTAAAAATTGTGCCATGGGCCCCTGCCGCCTGCCGTTGCCCAAAGGCGGCATTGAAGGCGAGGACACCCGAAAAGGCCTGTGCGGCGCAACTGCCAACACAATCTCGGCGCGTAACTTTGCCCGAATGGTCGCCTCGGGCGCGGCGGCCCACTCCGACCATGGCCGCGCGGTGGCGGAGGTATTTTTGGCGGCGGCCCGCAAAGAGAGCGACGCTTATAAAATAAAAGATATCCCCAAACTGATTTCCGTTGCAAAAGCTTTCGGGGTCGACACCACTGTGGAATCAGACGGTGAGGTCAAGGACCGCGATATCGACGAAATCGCTCTGGAAGTGGGTAAGCTGGCACTGAACGAGTGGGGCAAAGCCGAAGGCGAATTGACCTATCTAAAAAGGGCGCCGGCCCCCCTGTATGAGAAATGGACAAAAGCGGGCGTCAAACCGCGGAATATAGACCGCGAGATTGTAGAGATCATGCACCGCACCCATATGGGGGTGGACCAGGATTACAAAAATATTGTTAAACAATGCAGCCGTGCGTCCCTGGCCGACGGTTGGGGAGGCTCCATGCTGGCCACCGATCTGCAGGACATCTTATTCGGCACGCCTTACCCGCTGCAGGCTGAGTCCAACCTGGGCGTGCTGAAACAGGATCACGTCAACATCATCGTCCACGGCCATGAACCGGTGCTCTCCGAAATGATAGTGGCCATGGCTCAGAAGCCCGAGCTTATTGAATACGCTAAATCCAAGGGCGCAAAAGGTATCCAGCTAGGCGGCATCTGCTGTACGGCAAACGAAATTTTTCAACGCCACGGCGTCCCCCAAGCCGGCACCTATCTGCAACAGGAGCTGGCCATCATCACCGGCGCCTGCGATGCCATGGTGGTCGATGTGCAGTGTGTGTTCCAAAACCTGGCGAACGTGGCCAAATGCTTCCACACCAAACTGATCACCACCCATCCCATTGCCAAGATGGAGCAAGAGAATGTGGTGCATATCGAGTTCGACGAACATCACGCCCTGGAAGATGCGGAAAAGATCGTAAAGATGGCCATCGACAACTTCCAAAACCGTCGATCCGAGGTCATGATTCCCCAGCACAAGGCGTCAGCCATTGGCGGATTCGGTGTCGAATCCATCGAATATCATTTGGGCGGTACATTCCGCGGCACCTACTACACCCTGAATGACAACATTATCAACGGCCGCATACGCGGCATAGCCGGCGTGGTTGGCTGCAACAATGCCCGGACCCGCCACAACGAAGCCCACATTCGAGTTGTCAAGGAATTGATTAAAAACGACGTTATCGTTCTGACAACGGGCTGCAACGGCATCGCATGCGCAATGGAAGGTCTTCTGACGCCGGAATCGGCTGCTGTATACTGCGGACCGGGCCTGAAAGAGGTTTGTGAAACCGTAGGCATCCCGCCTGTCCTGCATTTGGGTTCGTGCGTGGATAACAGCCGTATACTGCTGGCCGCCACCGAAGTGGTTAAAGCCGGCGGCCTGGGAAAAGACATCTGCGACCTGCCGGCTGCGGGCAGCGCACCGGAGTGGATGAGCGAGAAAGCCATCTCCATCGGCCATTACTTTGTCACCTCCGGTGTTTACACCATCTTTGGCTTGCATCTGCCCACTGCCGGGGCACCGGTCTTCCACGAATACTTGTCAAAAGAGTTGGAAAAACTCTATGGCGGCAAATGGGATTTGGAATCTGATCCCGTCAAACACGCGCAAATGATGATTGACCATATCGATAAAAAGCGTAAGGAACTCGGTATCGACAAGGCCAGAGAGCGTCAGCTCATGTCCATGGAAGACCGCCAAAAGCTGGAAGCCTAAAAATAACTGTTAATATCCTCAACGAAGGAGGACTCTATGTCACGACTTGTTGCATTTGCCGCCATTCAAGGTGGTTACAATATCGTATCCAAAGTAGAAGGAAAGTATCAACAAGCCTTGCAAACCTATGACGCCGACACCAAAGTGGGCTTTCCCAACACCGCCTACTTTCTGCCGGTAATCTATTCATTGACCGGGATCAAGATTCAGACCCTGGAAGATATAAAAAAACCACTGGAGTTTGCCCGCAAGCTGCTGCCGCCCCACATCAAAGGCAGCAACCACCTCCCCTACCTGGGCCCCCTGCTCGACGCCGGCATGGCCGCCCTGTTCGCCTTTGAAATCGACGAAGCCTTGCGCTATCTGAACGAACCGGACTTTTACCAGCCCACCGAAGAGGTGGATCTGGAAGCCGGCAGAGTCTGGCTGGGAGCGGCCGACGACACCATTATGCGTAAACGCGGCGTGGAGTTCGTGGACGGCTCGGCACCCGGTTTCGCCGCCATCGTCGGATCGGCGCCCACCAAAGAGATCGCCAAGGAGATCGTGGAAGAGTATCAGCGTCGCAGCCTTTACATTTTCTGCGCCGCCAACCAGAACGGCACCAATGTCATCAATCAGTTGATCGATGCCGACGTGCAAGTGGGCTGGAACACCCGTATCGTGCCTTTTGGTCCGGATATCTCTTCGGCCATCTTTGCCCTGGGTTTTGCCAACCGGGCAGCCATGGCCTTCGGTGG
>JASFKE010000659.1:0-3257 GCA_050118795.1 Desulfobacteraceae bacterium
CCTTTTCGGCAAGGATCAATTTGGTACGGATCCGCAAGGACGACCCATATTATCTGCCGGTATACGATCACGAATCCTTGTCGCGCTGTTTTCTGCGCGCCATGAAAATTTTATCTAAATTAATGGCTGATATCGCAGCCGATCCCGAATATATCGCCCAGTTTAAATATGACGGTATCAACCACCGCGTCAATTTACCGATGAAAATGTTAACGGGTCCCAAAAGATACTATCTGGTGGTGGAGACCGAGACGGCCAAGGAGAAGATCGTCCAGGAGTTGGAGAATATGGCCAAGCTTAGCTCCTACAAGTACCTGGGGTTGCTGATTGCCCAGTCGCTGCCGGGCATACCCCTTCGACACGTACCGCATCCGCCTCCGGAGCTTCCAAGAAGAAGCATGGGGGTCTATTTCAGCATCAATCACAAAAGCCGCCTGTGGAAAAAAGTGATTGAAGACAAGAACCTTGCTTTGAGTTGGGACAGCAAGCCCAAGGATACTAAAATAGAGCTGATGGTGGCCGGGAGAGACCAGTAGTGCGCTTAATCGACTGTTTTATGGAGCTGATCGTCTATGTGGTGCTTGTGGTGAAATCAGACAGTGAAGCACAGCCTGATTTCGAAACCCTGAAAAAAGATATCGATCAGCTTTTGGAAAAGAGTTTTCAAATCAAAGAAGAGGGAAACTTTTCCGATCGAAACTACAACTACGCTCGCTTGTCGGTGAGTGTCTGGATTGACGAGGCCATTCTTAATTCGAACTGGGAATACAAAACCAAATGGCAAGGCAATTCGCTGCAGCGCCGGTACTACAAAATGGCCGATGGCGGAATGGAATTTTTCGATCGCCTGGATAAAATCGGCCATGAAGACAGAGATGTTCGTGAGGTGGCCTATTATTGCCTAACCCTCGGGCTGACCGGGCGATATGTCGAAAAAGGGGACCAGGCCGTTCTCGACCACCTGAAAACCGCAAATTTAAAAAGGTTGTTCGGCAGTTCTGCCGGTGAACCCACTTTGGAGAACCGGAGGCTATTCCCTGAAGCCTACCAAAAGCAAAAGGCATCCAGGACACCTGAAAAACGTCCGTTCAGATTCCGGCTATTGCCACTGGTTGTGTCTCTTTTCTCCATCGGACTCTTTTTCGGCTTGGTGGCCATTTATTACTATCTGCTTCAGATGGATTTGGCAAAGTTCGCCTAGGTCTGAGACTCTGGGCTTGCTCTGAAACGATGTTGCCCACTATTGGGGGTTGAATTTCTGCACCCATGCAATGCGTATTACACTCTTAACTGATTCGACAACGGAACTTCCATGTACAACTTCAAGCTGGCTAAACTACTAAAAATATTGCTTGTTACGGCCTTGGTCGTTTTGTGTGTGATGGTGATCTGGGCAGTGGTCCTGTATGTGCTGTCGCTGGAGGTGCAGTGGTGGGCCAAAGCCATGATTCTGGCGTGCCTTGCCGCTTCGATCCTCATTGCTGTTTTGGTTCGAAAGCTCATTCAAAAGCGTCGAGAAATGAAGTTCGTCGACGGAATCATCGGTCCGGACGAAATGCCCGGCAATATTTCGGCTCTGAGCGAAGCCTCCCGTGAGTTGCGGCGTAGATTCAAGCAGGCCGTATCGACACTTAAAAAATCCCACCTCAAGCATAAGGGAAATCCCCTGTATGTGCTCCCCTGGTACCTTGTGGTCGGCCGCAGCGGGGCGGGCAAGTCCACGGCCATCAAGAGTGCGCGTTTAACATCGCCCTTCGGAGACTTCAACCGGGTGGCTGGAATCGAAGGAACCCGCAATTGCGACTGGTGGTTTTTTGATGATTCAGTGGTGATCGACATTGCGGGGCGCTATTCGGTGCACCGCAATGAGGAGCTCGATAAAAAAGAGTGGCAAACATTTCTGGAACACCTGGTCCGATACCGTAAAAAAGAACCTATCAATGGTGTGATCGTTACGGTTGAGGCCGATCTGTTGCTGGAAGGAGACTTGGAAAAAACCGAAGAAGAGGGGCAGATTCTTCGCAAGCGTATCGATGAAATCACCAGCGTCATGGGTGCAAAATTTCCGGTATATCTGATGGTGACGAAGGCGGACTTGATCTACGGTGTCGAACGCTGTTTCCGGCTGTTGTCGAAATCTTCGGTCTCCCAAGCCATGGGGTTGATGAACCATGATGGGGAGACGGACATACCGGTCTTCGTGAATAAAACCATTGATACCATCACCGAAAAACTCAAAGATATTCGTTTGATCATGGCCAACGACGAAAAGGTGGTGGGGCGGTATGCCATCGAGCCGGAAGTGTTGCTTTTCCCAGATGAGTTTTCACGGCTGCGAGGTGGTTTGACCGCCTTCTGCAATGGTGCATTTAAGGATAATCCCTTTCAAGAACTGCCCTTTCTAAGGGGAATTTACTTTGGTAGCGGTTGCCAAACAGGGCGGCCTGTCAACAGCTTGGCGGACAGCTTGGGTAAGATGGGCAGCCATGAGCTGGCCGGCACCCAGGATGGGTATTTCCTTTATGACTTTTTTGCCAAAATTCTACCGTCTGACCGTTCGCTCTACTCCATGACCACAACAGCCCGGCAGTGGCATCGCTTGACCCATAACTTGTGGTTGACCGGATTTGTCACTATTGTCTTGGTGTTTTGTATTCTGGCGACATACTCCTGGAATGCCAACAGAGCCATTGTCAATTCAGTGTCTCCCAAATATAAAAAAGCGGTGTTATTCAACGACGACCCCATTGATGATATTGGCGTAATGGCGGACTTTAGCATGGAAATTAAGGCCGTCGAAGCGCGCAACCGGGATTGGAAAATTCCCCGGCTTGGACTCAACGCCAGCCTTGAGTTGGAACAACTTTTGAAAAAAAGATATTGCCAACGCTTCAAAGACCATTTTGACGTTGGCATCAATCAAAATATCGAAAGTAAAATCGCCAATGGCGGCTGGATGCAAAACGACTATGCCCCTGCAATCCGGTTCATCCCTTTTGTCGTGCGCCGTATCAATATGATTAAGGGTAAATTCGACGGCGCCGACGCCGAGCAGCTGGCCAAACTTCCGGCCCCGAATTTTGCGATGATGTTACACGGCGACAAGCTGCCGTCTCTGGAACAAGAGATTGCAGACCGATATAAATACGCCTATATCAACTATCTGATCTGGCAGGAGGATATTGAAGCGTTAAATATCACTCTGGTCGGTTTGCAGCGGTTGCTGCAAAACTACTTTCATGAGAATCAAG
The DNA here is from genome assembly GCA_050118795.1 of Desulfobacteraceae bacterium. Lineage (GTDB taxonomy): Bacteria > Desulfobacterota > Desulfobacteria > Desulfobacterales > Desulfosarcinaceae > JARRKU01. The sequence goes on from JASFKE010000659.1 coordinate 3,252, forward strand.
GTGATT
>JASFKE010000660.1:0-3243 GCA_050118795.1 Desulfobacteraceae bacterium
CGGGGGATCGCAGTAGTGGGACTACGGCTGGTACTTTCCAGAAAGCAGATGTTGGGCAGACGAGCGAGCCTTTTAGGTGAGCTCGCTCGCCTGCCCGACTCTGTAACTCGGGTCGCGATTGATAATTTTTAGGGGAAACGACAAAGTGGTACTTTCATAAAAGGTGTGAAGCTCCCCCTGTTATAGAGCCATCCAATCGAGTTGGTGGTATCTGTAAAGAGCAGTCTGCGGTAAGGCAGCTGCAAAAACAAAAGGAGCTTCACTATGAAAAAGCCAAACATTTATCACAATCAAAGTCAAGAAATCCGTGCGCTTTTTGAAAAAGCAGGTAACAGTGCCAAAGTGATGTGCGTACCAATCGATTATGCAAAAAAGGATCATATGGTGATGTTTTGCAACGGCCATGGAGATATTGTGCGCAAGCCATTTATAGTTAACAATTCGCCACTGGGTGTGGACTATCTGATTGACCAGGTTACGCGCTCATGTAAAAGCCGTGGGATCAATGAGCAGCACGTGTTTTTTGGTGGAGAAGATGTCGGTTCCTTTGCCGCTAATTTTGTTACCACACTGCGTTCCAGTGGCTGGCTAGTGGCTGGCGTTAACGCCTATGATGCCAAACAACAACGGGACAATTTGCAAGCGAGTACAGATCGTTTGGACTTAACGGGTATTGCAAGATCGATGCTTAATCAAAGGGCTAACAGCTGTCCAGCCCAAAGCGGTATCTATTGGAACCTGCGCACTTTGACGCGTCATCGGCAAAAGCTTGTGAAGCTGACCAGCGAGGTACGCAATAGGATTCATGCGGTTGTCGATCGTCTTTTTCCCGGATTTCTTGATGAAGAAAAAAGCGGCATTTCAGCCTTTTCAAATAGTTCGCTCTGGTTGATGAAAGATCGTTTCAGCGCATTACAAATACGCCGGCGCAAACGGCCAACGCTGATAAAGGGCCTGAGAAAGCTGGGGGTAAAAAATCCTGAACTGGCTGCCAATAAACTTCAACACCATGCCCAGCAGGTGCTGCAGCCTCCAGATGAAAACATAGTGACGCTACAGTTTTCACTGACGCAGCATGTTAAGCATTTGAGTTGCTTGCAAGAAAATATCGATCAACTGGAAAAAGAGATGGCCATTGATCTTGCCCAAACCCAAGGTGCCTTTCTCACAAGCGTGCCAGGTATAGGTATTGTTTTAGCCTCTGGAATAACGTCAGAAATCGGTAACCCTTTTGAACAAAAGCCTTTAAACAATTTGGTTTCATATGCCGGTATTATCCCCCGGGTTAAGCAAACAGGCGGCCCTGAAGGCCAATGCTGGTATGGAAAAGTTGCCAAGCGCTGCAATCGTATTTTGAAGAACTATGTGGTCCAAGCAGCTTCACATATGGGGTTACATGGCCCGCACGAGTTAATGGCCGACTACAACCGACGTCAGGGCGCCGGCCAACATGCTGATTTTGGTATGGCACGACGTTTTTTACGAATGGCGATGTGTATGATGCGAACTTCGCAAATTTATATGCCGTTGCACCTGCGCAAACCGGAAACTAAGCTGCAAGAACGAGCCGAATACTATTTGTTCAACTGGCACAAGATGCATGAAAAGTGGAAAAGGTCAGGGGCATTGCAATTAGCTTTTGACAAGAATATGCCTTTGGGGCAATGGCGTAATATTATAGAGCAATTATATAGAATACGCCTTGCCCTGTAACTGATAACAAGCGGGGCTATATTTTAGCAGTTATAGATTTTTAATTTCGGTGGACAGGATGGCTTACTACGGTTTGTCGCGGTCACCTTCATCAAAGTGGAGCAAGACCGACGGCTTGGTGAAGAATGTCAACCCTGTCCGTCCGAAAACTATTTTATGGCTCAAAGGTGCTCTGATCCGAATAGCAATAAAGCGAGATCTAGTCATACCAGCTTGCCAAATTCGGACACATAGGACGGGGTTAGCCACCCATCACCGCTGAAATAAAAATTGTAATTGTGATGATCGAGTCGTGCTTATTATGTGTTAAAAAAAACCGATTGGAATCGGGTAGGGGGAGTACGGTCTTTTGTCTATGGAAAAAAAAATATTGATTTTTCCCTGGTGCTCTTCACCTCCGGACGCCTTGGATCTGGAGCCCTCAGACCTTTTTTTGTCTTTTGGCCTGAGGGCCCCATATCCCGCGTTGCCGAAGGTTCGCAGTATAGCAATACGGCTCTTCACCTCCGGACGCCTTGGATCTGGAGCCCTCAGACCTTTTTTTGTTTGGCCTGAGGGCCCCATATCCCGCGTTGCCGAAGGTTCGCAGTATAGCAGGCAATCACTCCCCGGCGACCTCATCCCTGAACGCTTCAAAGGTTTCCTGGGCAGCCAATAGATGTATTTTGATTCGGTCGATGCTTTTGGAATCATTGATGCTTCGAATTTTTACCCGCAGTGCAAACAGTGAATGGTTCCGCAAATCCGCATCAGCTCCGTGTTTGTCCAGAAGCGCGCGCATATCCCCGATCAACGCTTCCACACGAACCAGTGCCGTTTCACGGAACTGCCGCAGCTGTTGTGCCAAAATCTTATCGTGGTGGGGTTTTACCGAACGATACAATTGCCAGGCCTCATCCACCCGGTTATAAGGACGGGGTGACGACAAAATCATTTTCAACCGATCGTAAGGTTCGTCAACCGATGGCTTTTCATCAATTCCCAAGATGGTATTATTGGCGGCATCACTGAACTCTATCAGCATTTTCCAGCGCTGCGCCTCTTCGGAGTAAAAATCAGAGAGTGTACGGACCATCTGTGCCAATCGGCCGATAGGCTCCATATTTGCGTAAAAGGCATGGATCAGGGAAAAGGGGTCCAACTTTTGAAAAGCTGAAACGATAAAATCCAGCCCGTCATCAATATCCCTTTGACCCGGGAAACCGGGTATGCCGGCGGACCTCCGGCACGATAGAAGGTCCTGTTGCCACTGATGAACCAGCCTGGCGAGACGGCGTGCAAATTCAAATTGATCATTATGCGCATCAGGATCCGCATCCGGACAAATCTTTTTATAAAATGCCTTCACACCATGAAAAACGGCTTCGTCAACCGGCTTGTTGAGAACCACCTGCAAATTCACCTTGGGCGATTCGATCAACATCTGCCTGGCCTCATTGGCAGGCAGATCCTGCCTGTCTCTTCTAAAATGGATTTCCAGGTCATGGGCGAGCCAGAAAAGATGTTGCAGAACTTTAAACGCGTCCAATC
>JASFKE010000661.1:0-3243 GCA_050118795.1 Desulfobacteraceae bacterium
GATCCTTCCAAGTGAGCCGCTCTAAAGCTCTGACCGGACGATTCCGCTGTCAGGTATCCTCCGGTCTCATTTTTCATAAATTGCCGGGCATCGTGACCGTTGCCGTTTTGATCAGTCAATTGTTGACCGCCGGGCTGCTCCCCCGCCGTATTGTTCGCCCCTTGATCTGGTAATGCCGACATCCGGGAAATCAGTGGTTCACTATTTCGTGCCTCTTTGTTGATCATCTCTTCGGGTAGAGTCGCTGCGGTGAGCAAATCATTTGCATTTGAGCCTCTCTTCAGAGACAGTTCGTCGGATGGGTGGGGTGTCATTTTTGATTGGAGGTCGACCGGTTTGAGGATTTCAACGTCATTTCCAGCCCCCGGTATAGTGGACCCGGCAGCTTTTAATCTGTCTAGCGCCGCGCTCTTTCCGAGTTCTCCTCCGGGGTCTCTATTGATCATTGACGGTATGAGATCATTGGATTCCAGCTCGGCGGGCGGCAATGCTATTTGAGAAAGCCCCTTTACAGGCGCATCTGATGCGGCACCGGGCAAGTGGGTATTTGGAGTGATCTCTAAGCCCCCTTTTCCGACACCGCTGCCCAGGCCGTCCAGCTGCTGCCCTATATCGGCGCTTAACATCCGCACCATGGCACTGCCTTTTTCCTCAACAGCGCTCAAATCGATGAGCGGCGCATATCCTTCGCCATCGCCGTGAACCTTGACCCATTCCAATTTGCCCAGTGAATTTTGCAGTTGTTCAGGTGTTGCGGCGAGCAGTGCGCTGATGATTTCGGAAAACCCGGAATCTTCCCCGGCCTCCATACCCTCCTGCCCCCTGGCCATTTTGATGGCGATCTTCTGACTGTCGGGAGTTACCCCCAACGGTTTTAAATCCACAAACATTAGTGATGTCTGCATAGCTCCCCTCATAGATTGTTTCTGGCAAACTGATTAATGGCGATTTCGTTTAAAAATTTTTGCTCGTTTTGACTCAGATTCTCCATATACGCGTGGAGATCTTTCTCTTTGAGCTTATCCATGGTTTTGCGATTCTGCATCGCCTGGAGCAAAGCTCCCATTTTCTCCCTACATAACGCTTCGGCATCCATTAACCTTTGGCGCTGTGCTGCAATCTGTCCGGATATGCGCTTTAAATAATAGTCATATAAGGCCATGTGAGGTCCGTTGGTGCTCTGTTTCTGTTCAAAATCCCGGCTTTGCTCGGCTCTATGGCGTTTTTCAATAAGAGATTCCAATCGATCGACCTCACGGTCCCTATCGCGTTGGGCTTCGGACAGCTCCTTTTGCATGAGATCTTCCTGAAAATTGCGATACCGCCGCAGAGCCTCCAGTTTGAATTTAAAGCTCATGGATCACCTACATGGCTACACGCATGATGTTATCCAGCTCGGCCAGGCTATCGTCGTAATGCACATTGTCCTGGATCTCCTGCCTCAGGTATTTGTTGATCGACTCTATCTTTTCGATGGCTTGGTCTATCTTGGGATTGCTGCCGGCGACATAGGCGCCGATATTGATCAGATCTTCAGCTTTCCGGTAAGTTGCCATCAACTCTTTGAAACGCCCTGCATTGTGCTTGTGCTGCAGCCCGGTGATATCGGCCATCACCCGGCTAACACTCTTTAGTATATCGATGGCAGGATAGTGGTTCTGGTCCGCCAGCTCACGTGTTAACACAATATGACCATCCAAAATGGAACGGGCGGCATCTGCAATGGGCTCGTTCATATCATCACCTTCCACCAACACCGTATACAATCCTGTGATGGCGCCATCGTGGTCGGAGGTTCCGGCGCGCTCAAGCAGTTTCGGCAAAAGGGTAAACACGCTAGGGGTATACCCTTTGGTGGTCGGCGGCTCTCCCAAAGCCAGGCCGATCTCTCTCTGGGCCATGGCGAACCGTGTCAGGGAATCCATCATCAAATTCACTTGCAATCCCTGGTCTCTGAAAAATTCGGCGATGGCTGTAGCCACAAAGGCCCCCCGGACCCTGACCAAGGGAAGATGGTCAGAGGTTGCCACCACGACCACCGATTTTCTCAATCCGTCATCACCCAGCTCTTTTTCTATAAATTCATTGAGTTCACGGCCACGCTCTCCGATTAAGGCGATCACATTGACATCGGCCTGGCTTTTACGGGCGATAATACCCATCAGGGTGCTTTTTCCGACGCCGGACCCGGCAAAGATGCCCATTCTCTGCCCGCACCCGACTGTGAGCAGCCCATTTATGGCTCTTACGCCCAAGTCGAATGGTTTTTTGATACGTTTGCGCAGCAATGGGTTGATGGGATTTCCATAGATGGGGTATGCCACTTCCGTGGTGAGACAGCCGAGGCGATCCATGGGGTTGCCCAACCCGTCAATAACGCGTCCCAGCAATTGATGTCCGACGCAAATGGAGGCATTTTTTTCCTGGGCGACAACACGGCTGCCGGGTCCGATGGATCGAATCTCCTCCAGCGGCATCATCAAAACGGTTTGGTCCCTGAATCCCAGCACCTCCGCCTTAACCGGAGGTTCATTTTCCTTACCATGAATATCGCAAACGCATCCGATCTGGGCCGCCGGACCATTGGCTTCAACAACCAGTCCGACAACCTGTGTGACGCGGCCACAAGATTTGATGGGACTTGTCTTTTCAACCGCACTGATCAATTGACGGAAAAGGCCCTCGGCGGCTTTGGAGATATCATCGGACCGCTGGGTTGACGATGCGATACCGGTCAATTCTGCTGAAATTGAATTTAATTGATGATCGATTCTGGCGTCAACGGTTCCAAAGTCGGTCTCGATAAGGCACCCGCCCCTGAGTATGCTTCGATCCATCTTTAATAAAAAATTATGTTGATCATCAACATCCGGCAACGCCTCCTGAATTATGGCTCGAACAGCTTCATCATCGTCAGGATGGAGTATGATGGTCGCCCGCTCGTGTTTTACGGCGGCTTGAATCGCACTGCGCAGTGACTGTGTGGCGGCGGAGTCCTTTTTAATTTCTTCTTGAATAATATTTTTTGCCACGGAAACGGCCAATTGAACGGCATCTTGCTTTGCGTGATCCTGAATCGAATCACGGTGTTTCTTGATGACGGCCATTGATTGGTTCAATGTATCACTGATCGGTTTGATCCTGTCTTTCTCAAGGCATAGTGCATGTTCGCATCCTTGGGCATAACCTTTTTCGTAGGCCTTTGTCTCAATCTCTTCCATATCCGGAGCATCTGACGCCTTA
>JASFKE010000662.1:0-3239 GCA_050118795.1 Desulfobacteraceae bacterium
GCTGCGCCATTGGCGCCTTGACTCTGAAGCCCTCCGACTTTTGCAACAATGGGGTGAAAGCTTACGGTTGGATTGAACACAATCACGCAATTAACTTGTTGACGTCCGGACGCAAACGCTTGTATTTTGTACGTTATCTTTCGTGTATAAGCTCTTTATACCCGGATAGCTTTCTGTATTTTTCAAATAATCCTTCATCCTTCATCTGTTTTAACACAGACGAAAGTTCCGAAACGATATCTGTGTGCTTTTTATGCAGAAAAGCATGGCTTGTAACCGTCTCCATCACCCCGGCGATGCGTATCCCGGAATTTTTAAATTCATCGGAATTCAGAAATTCCACCAGATTGCTCTCACCGTCCACATAAATATCGCATCGACCTTCAAGCAGTTTTTTGAGACCGCTGTCAATATGAACCACAGCTTCAAGCCGGTCATTGTTGACCAAGCGGGGCAGTATCTCCTCACTTTTTTTCACTCCGTGTCGGTAATTGACCTTGTACGGTGTATTTCGGAGGCTTTCCCATTCACGCAGGCGGATGTCCGGAGATGTCGTCAGAGCGAGGAATCTGAGTGTATAATGAGACTCCGCGACACGGATCAGATTCGGATGTTTGTCATTATAGTCAAAAACTCTGGTGAGTTCGCCATCCGTTACCCCTTGGTCCGAATACTCACTTGCCCGTTTTTCGGGAAGTTGTCTGAAAACGAATTCCATATCAATCCTTTTGAACGCTTCGGTGTAAATCAGAGAAAGAAACTTTCCTGAAGGGCTTTCCGGAGATCTCGAAGTGCCAAGGGTTATCTTTTTAGCCGGTGAAACAGCTTTCGCATCACCCGCACTGAGAGAATATGATGACAGAATTAATAAAAGAACAATACAGGATGATATGAAATTTTTTCTGTTTTCCATGGCATTTTCTCCTAAGCCAAGGTTTTTTTGTTTTAAAATACCTTTCCAGGCATGCTGTGTATCGTTGGTGTATCTAACAGTATAAAAACAATTTTTGTTTTTGCAATAATCCCTTCAATTACAACAAGATCGAATTGAACAGACTCTATTTTCAAACCGATAAAAACAAGCTTTTTGGCATCTAAGGGTTGTCGCAAAAATAAATTTACATTTTCAAGTGTTGAGGCGCCCGTCTGGCAAGGCGCGAAAGTGAAGCCATATCCAGATATTGCAAGCTTTCGCAACGCAGCCAGGCGGGATGCATCGGCGCTTGAAAATGTGAAGTTATTTTTTCGCGGGCCCTAAGTATATAAGGCGCGACATTTCCCAGTATGTCAACTCTATCTTTTTTGTTTTCACTTGCATCTTTAAGTGGTTTTTCCTATCATTTCTAATTTGTTAACATCCGCATGCAAACGCTTGTATCCGGTAATCATCCGATACATGACAATTTTTCCAAAGAGAGCAAGGGAGGATTCATGAAAAATGCACTCTTAACACTACTGTTGATCACGATGGTAATGGCCGGAGCCGCGCAGGCGATCGAACCGGTGAAAATCGGCATGATTACAACACTTTCCACAAAGGCCGGGTACCTGGGCGAAGAGGTTCGCGATGCATTCAAGCTGGCCATCGATCAGCAGGGCGGCAAGCTGGGCGGCGTGCCGGTGGCGCTATTGGTGGATGATGACGGCCGCAAGCCGGGAAAGGCCAAACAGATCGCGGAGCGGTATATCAAGCGCGACGGTGTTAAAATCGTCACCGGTATCATTTTCTCCAATGTGGCCATCGCCGTGGTGCCGAAAGTGGTGAAAAACGATGTGATCTATATCAGCCCCAATGCGGGACCGTCACTGCTGGCAGGCAAAGGCTGCCACAAGAACTATTTCAATGTCGCCTACCAGAACGACAACCTGGACGAAGTCGTGGGAAAATACGTTACCGACGCCGGCTTCAAGCAGCTCTATCTTCTGGCGCCCAACTATCCTGCCGGCAAAGATCATCTGGCAGGTTTCAAACGCTATTATAAGGGCGGCATCGCAGGTGAAGTCTACACCAAGCTGGGCCAGTCCGACTATGCCGCCGAGATTGCCGCTCTGCGCGCTGCCAAACCCGACGCTGTCTTCTTTTTCCTGCCCGGCGGGATGGGCATCAACTTTTTGAAACAATATTCCCAGGCCGGCCTGAATCGGGCCATTCCGGTCTTCGGTCCGGCATTTTCATTTGATGAGCGACTGTTGAAAGCCGTGGGCAATGCCGCCCTGGGGGTCAAAAACGGCTCCCAATGGAGCCATGACCTGAACAACCCGGCCAACAAACAATTCGTGGATGCGTTTCGCAAGGCTTACGGCCGCACGCCCACCTTATACGCCAGCCAGGGCTATGACGCCGCCCTTTTGATCGGCAGTGCGCTAAAAAGCGTTGGCGGCAATGTCTCCAAAACGGGTGAGCTGCGCAAGGCGATCAAAAAAGCGGACTTCAACTCCGTCCGCGGCAAGTTCGCCTTCGGCGCCAACCAGCATCCGATTCAGGACATCTATATCCGCGAAGTGGTCAAAGATGGTGCCGGAAACTACACCAACAAGACCCTCAAAGCCGTCTTCACCGATCACGGAAACGTCTACGTCGACCAGTGCAAGATGCCGTAGGCGCATGTAATTTCCAATGCGCGATGTAAAAGGTAAAAGGGTCGATAGGGACTAAAAACGCCGTTCAGGGCAATGTCATGGCTGTGGTGGTATGCTGCTGATTATCGAACAAGTATTGAACGGACTGCAACTGGGAATCATGCTCTTCTTGATGTCTGCGGGCCTCACCCTGGTGTTCGGGATCATGCAGGTCATCAATCTGGCCCATGGTTCCTTTTACATGATCGGTGCTTACGTGGGGGCCACGGTCACCGCACGAACCGGATCTTTCCTTGTGGGCATGGCGGCCGCCCTGGCCGCGGCTGCCTGCGCCGGCATGGTGGTGGAAGCCGTCGTGCTGCGCCGCCTGTACAAAAAAGATCATCTCGACCAGGTGCTGGCGACCTTCGGGTTGATCATGTTTTTCAACGAGATGACCCGAATCATCTGGGGGCGCCAGCCCCTGTTTATGGATACGCCCGCCTGGCTTTCGGGAACCATTGAAATTGTTCCGGGCATCCCCTACCCCGCTTACCGCATTGCGGTGATCGGCGCGGGGATAGCGGTGGGCCTTTTTTTATACCTGTTGTTCACCAAAACCCGCATCGGCATGCAAATTCGCGCCGGCGCCAGCAACCGTGAAATGGCCGGGGCGCTGG
>JASFKE010000663.1:0-3236 GCA_050118795.1 Desulfobacteraceae bacterium
TGACACTGTTTGGCCGCAAGTCTTCGTTCGGTTGCCTTGGTATTTGACGATAAAAACCGGGCCATGTCCATATTCAACCAACGGTAAGCCCGGCGGGCTTCTTCATATGTCAAGGGTGATGACGGGTTGCCCTTGTGGTTTTTTTTCAGTAGAAAAAAAGTGAAGATATTCGGCAATTGATCCCACTGTGTGTTTTCAGTATCTTCCGGCGTCTTGTGGTGGTGTGGCGCAATCAATTCCAGGTCCGGATTCTTGTCGATCATGTCGAGCATGGCACGGCCGAAAGATTGGATGGTGCGGTAGCGTTTTTGCCGCGGGGTAAAATAAAATGCCTTCATCTCCCACAAGGCGGATTGCCAGCGCAGAAGCAGACCGATGTTGGGGAAATCGGGCAGCTGTGACGCCAGGTAGGACCAGCGCGGCGGAAAGTCGTAGCGGGTTGCGAATTCTGCAAATCCGTCGGGAAAGGGCGGCAGCCGATCGACCTGTCGCGCGATGACGGGAGGAACCACCAGGGCGCCCGAGAAGGGGGCGCCGGTGAAAAACTTCGATCCGGTGATCAACACCAAAAATTCCTGCTCCAGGTAGCTGTTCAGCCGCTCTGTGTCCAGCCGCATCTGGGCGGCGTCCACAACCCCCCAAACCGAATCACCGTAAACCTCCTTCAAGCGGCGAACCGTTTCAAGGCTCGGCGCGCTTAATCCGGTTTTTGAGCTGTCGAGCAGATGGATCAGCACCGTTTCGCCATTGTGTACTGCCTGGGAGACCAACGCCACGACTTTCAGGTCGATCTCTTGTGAAGGAACGATCTCTCCGGATTCGCGTCGTACGTTGAGGGGTTCGACCCGCACCCGTCCCGATTGGAGGCCCTTGATCGGTGTGCCTGGCGCTACACTGCCGCCCAGAGGGGTCAAGGCGTCGAAATAGAGTCCCTGGGCGGCCGGAAGGGAGCCGCTGCCAATCTCGTTGGGAGCCGTCAAAATATTTAAAAGGCCGTTGCCGTGACCGGCCAGGGCAAAGTAGAGGGCATAGAGCTCGCCATCGGTACCCGATGAGGTCAAAATTACCTCGGTTCCGGGTAAACGGTCAAGTTTCAAAGTGGTGGCCACCTCCCGGCGGATGCGCTCGGTTTCACCGATGAAATGGTCTGAGAGGCTATTTCCGGCTATGGCCGATAGCAGGGACTGACGAAGCCGCTCTGTCTCTTGATAACCGATATCGGAAATGGATGAGGCGGTACAGGATGAAAAGGTGATCGCCCATGGCCGCGGCCTGGGGCTGCAACCGTATTGATTCAAGCCGTTTTGGGCGTCGATGAGTAAACGGTTGTCGCCGCCAACGGTAAGAATGCGCTCGGTGGGCAGGGCAAGGGGCAGGGTGCCGGCCGCCAGTTTCCATGCGCAATTGAGCAGATCTTCGAAGTTGGCCAAGGCCTTGATCTTGTCGGGGTCTATTCCTTGAAGGGGCAGAAGATGCTCCCAGTACCGGCTGATGGCGTGCGCGGTATCCTGGGCCGAGCTGTTGATCACTTCCTGCGCGCTGATAACCTCAAAGGCTGATCGCATCCACCCTTGGCAATGCTGCAGGGGCATTACGCTTTCACTTTGATCCAGGGTCTGCTGGTAGGCAAAGGCGGTATAAAAACCGAGAATGGCGCAGGCCAGCCGGATCTTCGGATTCTCCAAACCGGGTGCGGCCCGAAAAAGGGCAACCAGTTCCAGGGCATGCCGGAAGTGGCATGCTGCCGATTTCGGTTGATACAGAATTTTTCGATCCAGTTGGATGGTATCACCGTCCAGGGCGCGAAACGGCACCCCTGGTTCATCGCAGATCTGGAATCGGATTCCCTCAACAAGGGGGCGAAATTCAGGGCGCGTGCATAAAGTTACAATGGCCCGGCCTTGGGTACTTTCCGGTTCAACGTCCATTGAAAATCCAGGCCCTTGGGCGAACCGGCGGTACCTTTCCGCCACAGCTTCCGTCAGGGCGTCGGCGCCGGGTGTCGTTATGGGCTCTTGTGCAAAGGTAAACATACCGACCTCTTTTGCAATGCAGTTTCAGGGTTTACCCTGACACTGCATTACTGTTTTATTATGTTGTTTAGGCAATGTCAGGGTTGATACAGGTTCTCCACATGCTCAAAAAGATAACTTTGCAGGTCGACATCGGCTGGCACGTCGGACGTAACGCCATAAAGCATGGCTTGCTGTTTTTTCCCGTCATAGAGAGACTTTCGACGCTCCAGCGCCGCCGCTTCCCGTAAGTCTGATAAAAAAGGTTTCACTGCCTGCCCATGATTCGGCGTGACGATCATGTGCAGGCAGTCGGGGTTTTTCTGACGGTCCAAACGCCATCCTTTGGCCAGCATCCGGTCACTAACTGCAAAGATGTCCAAATCAGCCGAAGTAAATGTAAAAACGCTCATATCCGGCCGGCCGATAATATGAAATTCTTCAATGGCCTCGATGCCGTCCATTAATTGGCGGGTGACCGCCATGGTTTGTTCAGCCAGTTTGAGGTATCCCTCTTCTCCCAGAGACATCAATGCGGCCCAGGCCGCGGCGATAGCGCCGCCGGGGCGGGTTCCCGCCATAGTGGGTGAACAGTATAATCCGCCGGGCCAATCCGTTGTCGCGAAAAATTGAAAGCGCCGCAACTCGGCGCTGCGGAAAAATACAGCCGATGCGCCCTTGGCAGCATACCCATATTTGTGCAGATCGGCGGAGATGGAGGTGACACCGGCCACCTGAAAATCAAAGGCAGGCACAGGATAACCGAGCCGTCCAATAAACGGCAGCATGAATCCACCCAGGCACGCATCCACGTGCAGCCCAACTGCGCGGTCGGCGGCAAACGCTCCCAGAGGCTCTACCGGATCCACTACGCCTTGGGGAAAAGAAGGCGCCGAAGCAATGATGCATATGGTCTGATCACTGAACAATTCGGTCAGAGCCATTACGTCGGCCCTATAGTTGCGATCCACCGGTACACTGACCGCTTTGACATCAAAGTATTGGGCCGCTTTGAGAAAGGCAGGGTGAGCCGATTCAGGTACCAATATCTCCGGACGGATCACTTCCGGTCGATGGACCCGCGCCCAATCGCGATAGGTTTTGACGGCCAGCAAAATGCTTTCCGTCCCCCCGGAGGTCATGGCGCCCACCTCATTGCCGTTCGCGCCGAGCAGGGTGAGCATCATGGCCACCACCTCGGTTTCAAATTTTCTCAGGCTCGGA
>JASFKE010000664.1:0-3219 GCA_050118795.1 Desulfobacteraceae bacterium
GCTGAAAGCGCGCATGGCCGATGATTTTTCGCACTTGAATGACAAAGGAAAACTTTGCGTCGGCCAGGTCCGACCGGGCTTTTTCCAATTTACGATTTTGCTTCCGGATAGCGGACTCGTTCAGTTTGCGCTTTCCCATCATGTTCTCAAGCTCGAGTTGTTCTTTTTCCACCCGATTTTTCCGGTTTATCATTTCGCGGCGGGATTGCCCGTAAGCATCTTCCAATTGCTGAATTTCACCACCGGTCAGGTTCAACGCCTTAACGATGCGGGGGGAGCGCCACCAGCGGCCGGAAGGGGGGTTCTGGGCCATGGCAGTGACTGCGAACAGCAAGACAATGGTGGTCAACATAATACCGCGCATTGTTTTCAACATAGTGCATTCCCTTATTCGATGATTCTTCAAGCCGTTGGGTCCACATGATCGTCATCTTCATCTATAGACGGTACGATCCAATCTATCAAGTCCTGGGATAAAATTGGTTCCGACACCACGGCCACCTGTTGATATGCTTTGGGCAACGCATCTTCCACCAGGGCATCGACTTCGGCCATCCAACGCATCTCCTGCTCCACACTCCATGACGCCACAGGGGCGGGCGCGCCGGAATATTCCGGCGGCCGGGGCCACCACACGGTAAAAACAAAAATCAGTACCCCCAAGATTCCCGCAGCCACACCCGGCTTGAAATACCACCGGGGGGTGGGTGTGTCATGAACCGGGACCCTGAAGGGACGCGAGGGCCCAGGGGCCATATCGCGCGCCATTTGCCCCAATCGCCGATACCGGGACTGTAAATCCTGGGCCTGACGCTGACAGCCGGGGCAGGATTTCAGGTGCGATTGTTGTTCAGCGGAAAGGTCCGATCCATCGACCAATGTCCGCAGCAAATCATCATAAGCGAGGTGTTGTCCGGGGCTTGGGTCCATCATATGCCCTCCATGAGACCATCCAGATTACCGGCCATCGCTTTGGCCTTGCGCAGGGCTCGGTAAAGATGGGTTTTAATGGTACTTTCGTTTTTTTTTAGCGTTGCGCTAATCTCTCTTATTGTCAGTTGGTCGAAAAACCTTAACAGAAAGACCTCCTTCTCCATTCGAGAAAAAGAGGCCAGCATCTGCTCGATTTGACGCCAGAACTCCTTGCGCGAGATCCCCCCTTCGGCCTCGGGAGCAACCGCCATCTCTGCGGACTCATGGAAACTGTCTTCGTCCATGGAAACCATGCCGAAGATAGAGCGAAACTGTTTCTTGCGATAGTAATCCCGCACACGGTTCACCGCAATTCGGTATAGCCAGCTGCGAAACACTTCAGGTGATTTTAACCGTCCGATATTCTTGTAGGCTTTCAACATGACATCCTGGGTCAAATCTTCGGCATCCATTTTGGAGCGGCTGCGATAGTATATCATACGATAGATCTCCGGTTGGAAATGATCCACCAGTCCGTTAAAAGCCGTTTGATCACCTGCCTGGGCTTTTTCGACCAACTCAACGGTCGGAAAGGTTGAGTTTTTGGACCGCTCATCCGATTCAGCTCGATTCGACACCATAATATCGGGATACTAACCGTCTCCGCATTGGCCTGTCCACCCTTTTATCTGTGTTTCCAAGAGCGGAAGTTGATGGTTGCCATACCCCCCCGAACATCCGTGACCTATCCGTTGTATCGCCTTTTTCCATCGTTCAATGGCATAGACGCATGGCCGGCGCCTATTGTTTACAAGAGCGCCTGAATAGAGCTTATTTTTTTGCATAACAACGGATGTGAATAAACTGACCGGGCAATCGGCGTCGGGCCGATGGCCCGGTCCAGTTAAAATTGGTGGATATGGCTATGCGACCTGCCGCATATCAATGATTTGGCCGCGGGTGCTGACCACCATTTGGTCGATGGGGAGCTGGCTGCCCGCTTTTTCCCGGCCTTTTTGGACCATCATGGGAAGCCCGGAACAGCATGGCACCTCCATCACCACCGTGGTGATGCTGTTGATGCCCGATGTATTGAAAATGGCCGCAAACTTTTCAATGTACTCCTGGGCGTCATCGAACTTGGGGCAGCCGATCATGATGGCCTTGCCCTGTAAGAGCTCCTGGTGCAGGCTGGGAAAGGCGACGGGCACGCAGTCGGCCACCACCAACAGATCGGCCCCTTTCAAAAAGGGCGCATGGGGCGGTACCAGCTTAATCTGCACCGGCCAGTGAGAGAGCGCCGACGCTTCACCGGTGGCGGATGGGGATTTGGTCCGGGTCGACGGGCGGGGAGTGAAACTTTGGATCTGGGTGGATGGGCAACCGCACGGCATGGTTTTTTCCAGGGGGGCTTGTTTGGCTTTCCGGGCATCCAGGTGTGCCTCTACCGCCTCTTCATCAAAGGCGTCAGCTTCCCTCTCAATGATCTGCAGCGCATTTTCGGGGCACTCACCAATGCAGGCGCCCAATCCATCGCATAGATTATCGGAGATCACCTCGGCTTTGCCATCAACAATGGCCAGGGCGCCTTCCGCACAACCAATGACGCACTGTCCGCAGCCGTTGCATCTGTCCTGATCGATCTCGATTATTTTCCGTTTTAACTTCATTCAATCACCTCTTTTGTGTTTTCACGGCCCTGGGGCCTCATGGGTCGGCACCGCACCGGTTCTCTCTTCCGCCAGCGCCTGGGCTTCGGCATCGGAGACGATCTTGAATGCCGTATCGGCGCCATCGCTTTGGGATGCGTTGCGCAGGGCGAGTATTTTGCAAACCTGTTCAGCCAGCGGCGCAGGCGCCTTGAGATCGCTCAAAATCGATGCGGCCACCGAAGCTTCCGGCTCGCCGCCGTCTACGGGATCAAGATCCCAGAGAAACGCCGCGATCAGCACCACCGGCAGTTTGGCATTGGCGCTGCTGTGTTTGGCAATCGCTTCGGCATGCCGCGCCCGGCGGGTGATGTGGCCGATCCGTTTAAAATCGGTTTTAAGATGGCGTTTAACGGCAACGGCCACACGGTCTTTGAGCAGATCTTCCTGCCGGGCGGCCAGTTCCGGCGGCAGATCCCCCAGGCACTGTTCGGCATACTGGCAATAGGCGGCACACCCGAAATCCATTTTGGGATTTACGAAGCGATGCCCACACTGGCCGCATCTGCGGGTGGTATCGTCCTTGAAAAATTCCACCGAGCTGCTGCACTGGGGGCATTTGACGTCAAAAACGGCATCTGCATTCCAGTACTGGGTA
>JASFKE010000665.1:0-3217 GCA_050118795.1 Desulfobacteraceae bacterium
GCACTCTCCACAGAATTTACTCTTCGGCGGGTTGGATGCACCGCACGCAGGGCAATTGTTTCCGACGCGACTGCCGCATTGCCTGCAAAATTTAGCGTTCGAAAGGGCCGCACTCTTGCAATGGGGGCAACTCATGACATCACCATCTTCTTTAAGTGGAACATGCAATCTGATTTGGGCGGAAAACAGCGTCACTGATAACCATTGACCGGAGGCAAGCCGAAAACCTCGGCTGAAAAATCAATGATTCCAATGCTGCCATCAAAAAATCTACTGGAAATTAAAGCATGGATATCATCCGCACATGATTTTAGCAAGAAGATCGCCATTGGAGTTTTTAAAAGCGTTTTCTTCGCTTTATTTTACGTCAGGTGATCCGGCAACGGGCCAGTTGCATCCGGTTGTCATCCAATATAGGACCTAAAACAGTACCATCGACTTGCCCGGAATCATAGAGCATGGTACTGATAAAATTTGATTTATCTACTATTTTTTCACCCCTAATCCGCCGGAATGCATATGATGCGCGTTGACAATTACAAAGAAGACGGGAGCACCATAAAAAAGATTATGCCAAAGGCGAGCCCGGGAACATTAGGGACCTTCGGCGGGGTATTCACACCGAGCATATTGACCATATTGGGCATCATCCTGTTCTTGAGACTGGGGTATGTAACAGGCAGTGCCGGCATGGGCCGGGCGCTTATCATTATTGCCGTCGCTAATTTGGTCTCTATTTTGACCAGTCAATCCCTGGCGGCCGTTGCAACCAATATGAAAGTCAAAGGGGGTGGGGATTACTATCTCATATCCAGAACATTGGGGCGCCAGTTCGGCGGTGCCATCGGCATCGTACTCTATCTGGCGCAATCGGTCTCGGTGGCTTTTTATTGTATCGGTTTTGCCGAGGCATTGACGGCCATCTGCGCCCCAGTGCCACATATCTCCCCACGCATCATCGCCGCCGTTGCCGTGGGGCTGATATTTATATTGGCATGGCTGGGGGCGGACTGGGCCACCCGATTCCAATATGGTGTCATGGTGCTGCTTATCGCCGCCCTGTTCTCATTTTTTACTGGCGGTCTTTTGCAGTGGGACCCGACGGTGTTCGCATCCAATTGGGCTGCACCGGCCGATGCACCACCCTTTTGGGTGATCTTCGGGATATTCTTTCCGGCGGTGACCGGATTTACCCAAGGCGTCAGCATGTCCGGAGATTTAAAAGATCCCGGAAAGAGCCTGCCGGCAGGCACCTTTTTGGCGGTCGCCGTCTCCATAATGGTTTACTTCTCGGTGGCAATCGTATTTTCAGGGGTCTTGCCCAACCGCGTCATGATGACAGATTATCAATCCATCAAACAGGTCGCGCGGTACGGATTTCTCATCGATGCCGGTGTCATCGCCGCCACCTTGTCATCTGCAATGGCCTCGTTCATGGGCGGTCCTCGCATACTGCAATCACTGTCCGCCGATCGTATCTTTCCCATTCTCACCCCATTTGCCAAAGGTTCCGGCAAATCCGGAAATCCGCGCAGGGCCATTTTATTGACCTTGGCAATCGCCGTGACCACTATCGCATTGGGCCAACTCAACATCGTAGCCCGACTGGTCTCCATGTTCTTTCTGATCTCCTATGGCTTGCTCAATTATGCCACCTATTATGAGGCACAAACCCAAAGCCCCTCCTTTCGCCCCCGCTTTAAATGGTTTCACCGGTACCTGAGTCTATTGGGCTGCCTTATCTGTTTCGGCATCATCTTGGCACTGGACATCAAAAACGGTCTCATCGCCATTGCCATACTGGTCGCCATCCACCAATATCTCAAGCACAGTGCCGGGCCGGCCCGCTGGGCCGACAGCAGCAGCGCCTATGCTTTTCAGGTTATCCGTAAACAACTGAGCGGGCTGGCCCGATCACCGGAGCATCACCGCAACTGGCGTCCCCACATATTGGCATTTACCAATCATGAACAACGGCGCACCGCTCTTCTCACTTTCGCCAGTTGGGTCGAGGGCCGGAGCGGACTTATCACGGCGGTGCAAATCCTCGAGGGCTCCGGACTGCGCATGCGAAAAATCCAACAAAAAGCCGAAAATAAGCTCCAGCGCCATATTCAGGATAATCAACTCAATGCATTTGCCCTGGTGGTTTACTCCGATGACATTGCCTCGTCTGTGCCCATCCTGCTCCAAAGCTATGGTATCGGTCAGTTAAATGCCAATACACTGCTGGTCAATTGGTATGGACAATCCGGCCAGGGGATCGGAGGACTACAGGCGTTGAAGTACGCCCACAATTTGAAAACCGCTTTTAGAATGGGATTCAATCTTTTAATTTTTCACCATGAAGAGAGTCGCTGGGAAACACTGGTTGCCTCGACGCGTCAAGGGCGCCGCATCGACGTCTGGTGGCAGGGTGATGCCACCAGTCGATTGATGCTGCTGCTGGCCTATTTGACCACCCGCCACCCTGAGTGGGAAAAATCTGAAATACGTGTGTTGACGGCTGGAACGGGAGAGCGGCTTGCCAAAGCCAAAGAAGAGCTGATCCAGATTCTGGAAGAGGTTCGTATTGACGCCCGTGGGTGTATCGTTACGGACCAATCTCCTGAAACCGTGATATCACAATCATCAAAGAGCAGCCTGGTATTTCTGCCGTTTAAAATTCGACAGCTTAAGCTTACCGACTTGCAAGGCTACAGCTTGAAACGGGTCCTTCCAAAACTGCCACCCACAGCGTTGGTGATGGCCGCTGAAGATATTGACCTGGATGCCGAGCCGGAAGAGGGCTCCACCGGCGAGCTGGCCCATGCCATGGATCGTCTTAGGCAGAGCGAACGAAGAGCCTCCCAATTGAAAAAAGCCGATGACCGTGCCAAGCGGGAAGTGAACCAAATCAAAGCGGAACTATCCGCCATAATGGATCAAGAGTCCAGAGATGAAAAGGCGGCCGCAGCATTAAAATCGCGCCTTTTGACTGCTGAGCGACAAGCCGAAACCGCCTTTCGAAAAGCAGCAAAGGAGATGGCTAAAGTAGAGAATGCCGCCAAATTGGTGCGCGAACTCGGCGGTTCGGTTGCTGACGACCCCAATGCGGATACAAAAAAATAAAGGCACTGGAAGAAAATCTATAGCTTTATAAAGTGATGCCCGGCAAACCATAAAATCTCCACAAATCCTTCATCTTTTTACCACAACACAAATCTATTGTGCGCCA
>JASFKE010000666.1:0-3209 GCA_050118795.1 Desulfobacteraceae bacterium
CGTGTTTCAATGACAGTAATTCAAGATACATGCCAAAACAATATTGGATGGTAAACGATTCGTTATGGGTGTTAAATTAGGTGTTAATGAAAGTGGGAGAATTATTCTACGGCATAAATACCACCGTATATGGCGGATAAGCACCATATGGGGTGGCTCAGAATTTTTCCCGTGACGTTCAAATGAAGAACAATGTAAATCTGTGATTAAAACATACCGACCAGTCGGTTTTTTTATTGACAAGATCCTCCCCCCCTGTATAAGGTCTGATCAACTAATATAGTTCTACAAGCTGGACTTCTGCCAAAAAGGCTACGTTGGCAGAGTGATGATGGCTGCTTATTGCCTGACTTTAAAATAAATAAATTGTAAAAAATAGTTAAACCATTTTTGGCGACCACACCATCCCGGAAAGCGGCAACCGCTCTATGACTGCCGACATGATCGGCATGGTACTGGCCCGGTTTCTCTTTTTTTGGCGTCTATACCGTCGAGTACTTCAGAGGATCGGATCTATGGTATGCCATCTTTTTCCCTCATCTTATATGATTAGGGGGAACGCCTTTAGGACTCCAGATAATTCGTTGACAATGATTTGCAGTAAAGTACTGCGGCTTCATCATTGCCGCCTTGACTTTAATGTGAAGTTATTTTTGCGCGAGCCCTAAGCTTTATTTATTTTCAGTTTGTGTTGAGGTGTGCATAGCATTCACCCGGATGCCTGTTTGTTAATTTTTGTTGAGAGGAGAGTGGCAATGATGAAAAGAAGAGTTATAACCGTATTGGCTGTCTTAAGTTTACTTGTATTACTTTTGACACCCTTTTCTTTTGCAGGGCATAGGGGGCACGGCGACATATGTTTATCGGCCCCTGCAGTTCAACTCAATGCCGGTGATGTGTGGGTGGTTGAAGAGACCACCCGGCTATCCACATTGACCCTTGCCGTGGGTGCTAAGGTTACGGTTCCCGAGGGCTATAGTCTGACTTTGACGGTCAACGGAGTGGAAACCGGCAGCGTTCTCGCAGAGATCGACTCGGTGGATACCGAAATCGCACCGGGGAGCTACTGGGGGTGTGTCGTCCTCACCGTGACAGAGGAAAATCCAGTGGAATTCGTCCCCCCTGGTCCTCCCGGCCCATCTATTATATATCCCTTCCGCCAGGCAATTTACCTGGATGAAACTGGAATCGTAGCTGAAAAATCGGTTTTGTCGTCAGTGGTCGACGAAAGGAGATTCCGCTCCCCCACGGCAGAGATGTTATGCGACCCGATGCAAGATATGTCATGCACCTTCATGAAGCAGATGTTATTCGACCCTGTGAATACCATGTTAATTCGTTCCAACGGCGAAAATTTCAACGGGGTTTTTGCCGCTGACGGGACTCACAACATCAATAATGCCAACATCCAATTTTCCGGCAATGGTCGCAGCGACTTCGCCGGCTACGCTGCGGCGGCCATGTCCACAGG
Organism: Desulfobacteraceae bacterium; assembly: GCA_050118795.1. GTDB lineage: Bacteria > Desulfobacterota > Desulfobacteria > Desulfobacterales > Desulfosarcinaceae > JARRKU01. Next base: position 1,472 of record JASFKE010000666.1, read on the forward strand.
GGAGAACACCACACTGGTTCTGGATCAGGTAAAAATTGTCGCCCACGGCGTGGCCCGTTCAGCTGCCATTGCCGACCACGGCAGCAACCTGATCGTGAAAAACTCCTATCTTCAGACCTACAACGGCGTTATGCCCGAGGACTATATGCCCACCATCGACATGGGCCAGATGCGTTCGGTGCCGTGGATGCTGGGGCTGTCGGGCAACAACCGCGCCACGAACCTGCTGGGCACCAACACCAACGCTGCCTACATTAACTCCTACATCGGCTCCGAGGGCTGGGGGGTTCTCTCCACCGACGCATGCACCACCCCGACGCTCACCGCCATCAACAGCACCATCGCCAACACCGGCAATGACGGCTACGGCGCCTATGGCATCGGCGACGCTGTGGAGCGGTTCCTTGGGTGCAACTTGAACGTGGCCACCTACGCCATTATCTGCAGAGACACCACAGCCTACTACGGTGACAGTGATCCCGCAGTTGTGGCCCAGCTCAACACCGATTTGGAGCTCGGCCTGACCGCCCAAGAACTCCGGCGGATCGAGAAAAGACCGACCATCGTCAACTCGAAGCGCTTCGGCGTTATGTGGCACGGCGGCGGTACGGTGGAGATCAGCGGCGGTACCATATTCAATACTGGAGAGACCACTTTCCTCAACAAAGGCCAGGCTATCTCCCTTACCGTGGACGGTGCCGAAGGCGCCCAGTTGAATCCGGGCAACGGCGTAATCTTGCAGGTGATGGATGATGACGATCCGGGCCCGGTCTTTCCCTCCATGCATAACACCGGTGTCTACGATGAACCCACGGGTCCTGTAACCCCCCAAGCGGGTCACGATCTGACCATTGCCGATGACACTGACGCACGGGCCACCTTTTCAAATATCGAACTGGTGGGCGATTTTTACAACTCCATGCGTGGCGATATTGCGGGTCCATTTGGACCGGCCACTCCCCGGAACATGGCCCTTACCTTCGTCAACGCCGGCATCACCGGCGTGATCTCCGCTGCTACTTCAGCGCACACCCTGCCACACATCGAATACCCCGTCGGTTGGGATGAAGAAAATGAGGAACCTTACATCAACGAGGGCCACACGGAAGATTACAAGTATCTGGGCGTGGTCACCAATACACCGAGTGAGGCGGTAAACAATGGCGTGATCGTCTCATTGGACACCGGCTCCAGCTGGACTGTCACAGGCACGTGCATCCTGACCAGCCTGACCATTGAAGAGGGTACGGTCATCACCGCAACGAACGGTAATAACCTGACGATGATGGTGGATGGTGTTGAAACCGACATCGCACCGGGCATATACGCCGGCGAGATCGTGCTCACCGTAGAGTAATTAACTGGTTGACCTTATTTATTAGGCGGCTGGTTCATATAGGGTCGGGCCCTGATCACTGAGGCAAGAAATTGGCTGTCAGGCGATTAAGGCTCGACCTTCCATATTCATTTATAGCAATAGAAATGGAGGAGATCATGAGAAGAAAATCGGTGATGGCCTTGGTAGCGATCTGCGTCGCCACCATGATGCTGGTCTGCCCTGCGGCGGCCGGCAATCCGGAAAACCCCGAAGGCCCCGTTGTGTCAGTGCTAGCGGGTGAAACCTGGGTAGTCACGGAAACCACGGAACTGACCGGGCTGATTATTTACAAGGACGCCGCAGTTACCGCAGAAGACGGCTATAGCTTGACCTTGACGGTCAATGGCGTGGAGACACCCA
>JASFKE010000667.1:0-3207 GCA_050118795.1 Desulfobacteraceae bacterium
ATCATATTCCTCGATAAAATAGATATTGCCCCCAACCTCCTTAAAAAATGAAAGACCTTCCCAATAGCCCCTGCTTCCATTTTCCTCTGAAAAGAGCTCATCATCCAAATCGACTATCGCACCAGCAAGCCGGCTGTAGAGCTTATGGGGTTTAACCGATGAGATTTCAAACCCGGAGGGCGCATCGATATTTTGCGCCTTTTCCGCAATAGCGATATTGAGACCCCCGACAACACCGCCTTCCGGCGCTAAAACCATTTTAGGGTCACCATACTGCCCGGCCGGCTCACCGGTGTCATAAATCAAGTTGCTGTTTTTATCCCAATAGGCAAAAATGTAATAATTTCCTTTGGCAACCATGAGTTCATACTCGCCAAAATCATGCAGAACGGTATAATCGGCCACCTCTCTTTTGCCCTGATTCATGGCGTAGGCAGCCACAATAATGGGCCCCTTGCCTGGAAAGGCGGTAGAGATCCGCCCCACCAGGACAGTGGAGGCCAAGGACTCGCGCACCTCTTTTTTTACTTTTGCTAAAAAGCAACCCGCTGTAGAAACACAAATTATCAAAAACGTCACAGTCATCCTGTTGAAAACCCGAGGCAGATCTTTTTTCAAGCCGCCCATTGCGGATTTTAGTGCCTTCATGCTGCTATCCTGTAAGATGGGGGTATAAAAGGTGGAAATCTATTTTCATGCCATCAAACATATCGAAGCGGCATCTGTGTGTCAATTGATAGGTGCTAAACCTATCCCGCCTCGGTTGTTTTCCCAACGCAAAATCGGTCCGCAGTCGATTGCAGGCCGCAGCTTTGTTCCTTTATAGTCAATCCCATAGAGAAAAACCCATCAAGGAGATATCAAAATGGATTATGAATTGAGCAAGGAACAAAAACAGATCCAAAAAGCGGTCAGGGACTTCGTCAAAGGCAGATTTGACAAAAGCGAAATTGCCGAAATGGAGATCCATCACCAATATCCTCAAAGGTTGTGGAAAATGGCGGCCGAACTGGGATTTATCGGGATTCATTTTCCCGAGGAATACTCCGGTCAGGGACTTGGGGTTTTTGAAAATATTCTGGTTGCCGAAGAGTTGTGCCGGGGAGATTCCACGGTGGGGGCCTGTCTGATTCTGGCGGACTTTGCCTCCGAAATCATTTTGCACTTCGGCAGCGAAGAACAAAGATCCCAATGGCTGCCCAAAGTGGCCGAAGGAAAAGTGCTGTCATGCGGTGCGTTTACCGAACCGGACCACGGCTCCGACATCACCTCGTTGAACACCACGGCCGTGAAAGAGGCCGATGAGTGGGTCGTCAACGGCAGCAAGATTTTCATTACCAACGGCGGCCCGCTGGCCGGATTTTATTGTGTATTGTGCCAGACAGACACCGATGTGGAACCGACCCACCGGGGCATCAGCCTCATCCTGGTGGAAGCCGACCGTGAAGGCGTCAGCACATCGGATGTGGGTATGAAGATGGGCATCCGCATGATGGACACCGCCGAAGTCAATTTTAAAGATGTGCGCGTTCCTTTGGAAAATCTGATTGGTGAAGAGAACCAAGGATTTTACCATGTGCTTCATTTTTTTGATGAAAGCCGCATTCTCATTGCCGCCCAGGCATTGGGCACCGCCCAAGGCGCTTTTGACAGGGCCCTGGCCTATGTCAAATCGCGAAAACAGTTTGGCAAATCGATCAGCCGGTTTCAGGCGACCCAGCATAAACTGGCCGATATGGCCACCAAAATCGAAATGGCCAGACTGTTGGTCTACAAGGCGGCCTGGAACTTCGACCAAGGCAGGATGGATCCCAAACTGACCTCCATGGCCAAAATGGCGGCCGCCCGCACAGCAGTGGAGGTGTGCGACGAGGCCATCCAGCTCTTTGGCGGATACGGTTACATGCTGGAGTACGAAGTCGAACGCTTCGCCCGGGATGCCAAAATTACCGAGCTGTACGAAGGAACCAGAGAGATTCAGAAAAACACCATCGCCAGCCAGCTGATCGGCAAGAAGAGATAGAGGTTGAACATGAATCCAATTTTAACACCACCCGCCCAATACGTTTGGTCCTTTTTCCCCACGATTGTCTTTTCCATGCTGATCCCCATCGTGGGCACCAGCGTATTTGCCTATCTGATCATCCTGCGAATGGCACCGCTGGTCAAAGCCGCCGCAGATCAACGTACAAACAAGGTGCTGGCACGCCTCAAACAAGTCCTGTCCATCTGGCTGCTCCAGATGCGGCAGCCAAGATACATGGTGGCGGGGGTTTTGCACATCATCATCTTCGGGGGCTTTCTACTCCTGGGCATACGCTCCATCTCTTTGGTGGCGATCGGCCTCGATGCCGACTTTGTCTTCCCCGGCCTGGGCGGCACGGCAGGGCATATTTACACGGTGGTCAAAGACTATGCCGCCACGCTGGTCCTGGTCGCTTGTCTCATCGCCATGGTACGGCGCGGCATTTTCAAACCGGAGCGATATGAGGTGCCTGCCAAATACGGCCAATCCCACACCGGCGAAGCGATCTTCGTACTGCTGCTGATCAGTCTCCTGATGCTCAGCGAAAGTCTGTTTGAGGGCAGCCTGGTTGCCGCACAGACCGCCGCCAATGCCACCGAGGCCTGGCTGGCGCCGCTGTCACTGCCATGGATCTGGGAACAGCTTTTACGGCAAAGCTCGGCAAGCACACTGCAGGGCCTGCATCTCATCGCCTATTACCTGCACGACCTGGCCTTTTTTTTCTTCCTCTGCTTTTTGCCTTTGGGGAAGCATTTTCATGTGGTCACCTCTCTATTCAACGTCTTTTTCATGCGCCTGGAACGCGGCACGGTCAAGCCGGTGCGATACGGCGTCACAGAGGATCAGCTCGATGAACTGGACACCTTCGGCGTCCAAAAGCTGGAAGATTTCACCTGGAAACACATCCTGGACTTTTACTCCTGCGCCGACTGCGGCCGGTGCTCGGACAACTGTCCGGCCAACGCCGCAGGGCGCCCCCTCTCCCCGCGTTTTCTCACCATCAAAGGGCGTGATCTGACCTTTGGCAATTATCCCGTGTTTGCCTACAGCGCACCGATTCGAAAAAGCGAATCGCTGATGGAGACCATCTACCAGCCGGACGAAATCTGGTCCTGCACCACCTGCGGCGCTTGTGAAGAGGAGTGTCCCATCGGCATTGAGTACATCGACAAAATTGTCGA
>JASFKE010000668.1:0-3207 GCA_050118795.1 Desulfobacteraceae bacterium
CCTTTTGCGGGCGGTGTCTCGATGCACCGCGGGGGTGAGCGGACCTATCTTTCCGTTGAAGCATCGGTTCAATTCATGATTGACGCCAATGGCTGCAAGGGCGCGCCTGTGGTTACAGCCTCGCACGATGGGGCGGTTCAGATGAACAGGTGGGATAGATGCATCAATTCATCAATAACGGTTTTGTGTAAGATCAACGGTTGGGGGCACATTTGGCCGGGACCCTATTTTACCGGCAAATTGTCGGAAGATGATCCCCTTTATAATTTTGATGCTGCAGAGATGATTTGGAAATTTTTCAAGCAATTTCAATTGCAAAAATGATCCTAACAACACACAATCCTTCGATGCCAATCTGATTCGCCTAATCCGGGAAGAGGGCGTGACTCCATTCGATTACCTGCAGCCGGCGAATACCGCCTTGACCGCCAGCCGGTCCGGCTGGTCTCACACCTCTCATTTACCGATGGTCAACCGCACACGGATATGGGTAGAATTTACCTACCGGCAACCGGTCAAGCGCTTCATATTGCAACCAACTGGATCGGTCCTATTTTTACACGTAGAAACAGTGATGCTCTTTAAATCTGTCATTGTCAGGAGGTATTGCCATGAAATGGTCTCTAAAGATAGGAAAATTCGTCGGCATCGATGTCTATATGCATGTTACCTTTCTTCTGCTTGTGGGATGGGTTGCTCTGGTGCATTGGCAAACGGGGCAAAGTGCCGGCGCAGCGTTGGTTGGTGTCTTGTTCATTCTCGCCATCTTCATGTGTGTGGTTCTGCATGAATTCGGCCATGCCCTGATGGCCAGGCGATATGGTATTGCGACCCGCGACATCATTTTGCTGCCCATCGGCGGGGTGGCGCGCTTGGAAAAGATGCCTACCCAACCGATTCAGGAGTTGTGGGTGGCCCTGGCCGGACCCGCTGTGAATGTAGCCATTGCATTGGCGTTGTTCGCCTGGTTGAAGGCAACCGCCTCCTGGGAGCCGGTGCAGAGTCTGACGGTCACCACCGGTCCGTTTTTGGAGCGCCTCATGGCGATCAACCTCTTCATGATTGCCTTCAATATGATTCCTGCCTTTCCTATGGATGGAGGGCGCGTTTTACGGGCGATCCTTGCAACCCGGCAGCAATACCATCGGGCCACCCACATTGCAGCGGCCATCGGTCGGGCTATGGCCTTATTGTTCGGTGCCATTGGTTTTTTCTACAACCCGTTTCTGATATTTATCGCGCTGTTTGTCTGGATGGGGGCCGGCCAGGAAGCGGCCATGGTAAAGCTCAAGTCGGCCATCGGTGGTATCCCGGTCGGCCAGGCCATGGTCAGCGACTTCAAGACGCTTTCCATCCATGACAGTTTGAAACGTGCCGTTGAATTGACATTGGCCGGCTCCCAGAAAGACTTCCCGGTCGTAAGCGGCGGCCTTCTGAAGGGTGTTTTGCGGCAGGCCGATCTGCTCAAGGCGCTGTCCGGGAAGGGCAGCCAGGCGACGGTGGCATCGATTACACACAAGGATGTCACCACCGTCGAATCCACGGAAATGCTGGATGCGGTTCTTGCCAAACTCAATGAATGTCAATGCCACATGTTGCCCGTTACCAGCGCCGGGGAGCTTGTCGGCGTCGTGACGAAGGAAAATCTGGGTGCATTCATGCGGTTTCGGGAAGCTGCGGCCAAACAGTGATGAAAGGAAACGTCCATAATTGTGTATATGAACGCAATCGGCCAGCAAGAGGTTCGACTAAAAATACCGCGAAATAGGAAAAGTAATGGATACAACAATCAAGCTTGGCGTTAGTACTTGTCTTTTGGGTGAGAAGGTTCGCTTTGACGGCGGACACAAACACAACCGCTACATCACGCAGATCCTGGGGCAATTTTTCGATTTTGTTCCGGTTTGTCCGGAATCCGAGTGCGGACTTGGAATTCCGAGGGAAGCCATGCGCCTGGTGGGTGATGTGAACAAGCCGAGATTAATCACCAATAAAAGCCATGTCGATCATACAGATAAAATGCTTGCCTGGACAACCAAACGGTTGCGTGCGCTGGAAAATGAGGATCTGTGCGGCTTCGTTTTTAAAAAGGATTCTCCCAGCAGCGGTTTGCACCGGGTCAAGGTATACAGCGACAAAGGCCAGCCCGTGAAAAAGGGCCGGGGATTGTTTGCCGCCGCCTTCACCCAGCGATTTCCACGGATTCCCGTCGAGGAGGAGGGCCGCCTCAACGATTCGGCATTGAGAGAGAACTTCATCGAACAGGTTTTCGCCATGAAGCGCTGGCGAGAAGCACTGGAAAGAAGGCAAACCATGGGCAATCTGGTGGATTTCCATACCCGGGAGAAACTTTTGATCATGGCCCACAGCCAGGAGCGGTACCGCGAGATGGGGCGCCTGGTGGCTACGGGAAAGCAGTTCAAGACGCCAGACCTTTACAAACACTATGAAGCGCTTTTGTTCAGGGCCTTGGATCTCAAGGCAACCGCCAGCAAGCACACCAACGTTCTCATGCACATTTTGGGATACTTTAAAAAGAAGTTGTCTGCTGACGAAAAAAAGGAGGTTCTGGAGTTGATCCAGAATTACCGCAGCGGGCACCTGCCGCTCATCGTTCCCGTCACCTTGATGAATCATTTCGTTCGCAAGTACCGCCAGCCCTATCTGACCAGCCAAACTTACCTCAACCCGCATCCCATTGAACTTCAACTGCGCAATCACGTCTAGCGCCCTAAACGAAACCTGTGAGCCTGTCACGTTTGGTGAAACATTTTGAGATGCGCATACATTGGGTGGGGGTAGTTTTTACCTGCCATCTATCAGCCAATCGGCCCACATTGCCCAATTCCGTTAATGCCATATCTTAATACCAGGAACGAAATGAAACCAAAAAACTTATAACTGGAGAGGTGATATCATGGCCGATGATAAAGTTCATGACTATACAGAAGACAAGAGTGAAGGACACGTTGATACCCGTGAAAAAAACTTCGAGTGTGAAGATAAAGACGAGAATCTCGGATGTGATCCTGGGATCGATGTTGCAGGATAACCGAAAGGATGGTGCCATATGATAGGATCTACTATTGCACTGATTGTGCTGGGTTACTTCATTAATAGATGTATCTCTGGCCCGTCATCAGGAGCCTCCTGTAAGATCTGAGGAGATGATACACGGCAGAGCTTCGAAATATAAGGCAAAATATA
>JASFKE010000669.1:0-3201 GCA_050118795.1 Desulfobacteraceae bacterium
CAATTGCTTTACATCGCTGCCAAAAGTGTAAGCCGCCTCACTGCCGGCCCGGGCCGCATATTCCCACTCTGCCTCGGTGGGCAAACGATAGTTGGCGCTGCTCTGCTCGGAAAGCCACGCCGCATAATCCCGGGCATCTTCCCAGGAGACATTGATCACCGGCCGGCTGCCCCGGCCCCAGCCTCCATCATCCGGTTTTTCGCTGCCGGTGGCCTCACAGAAGGCGTCGTATTGGTCAAAGGTCACTTCATGGCGACTCATTGCAAAAGCGCCCAGGGTCACCGGGTGCTGCGGGCCCTCGTCATTGCCCCTGCCTGCTTCCTCTTTCGGGCTGCCCATGGTGAAGGTGCCGGCCGAAATACGCACCATCTGCGGCCCGAACCCGCCGTTTTTAAGGCGGTCACGGAAATAGGCGTCCGGGGTGAATTCCTTGTATATTTTCTCTCCGGCCGCTATGGTGACGCTCTGCCACTGCGAACCGCCAATAATTGCCGGTGTGTTTGCATCATATGGCGGCCCGGTGTCCATTTCGACCTTGACCAGCCATTGGCCGGGGGCCAAATGCAAGGTCTTGTTGGCGGGAACGGTCTGGCTGAACAGGGCGTTACGTACGGTGATCAAATGGTTGTTCAGGACTTGACCCTGGGCATCGGTGGCAACCAAGTCGCCGAAGACCTGATCTATCTCCACAGGTTCTGTGGCCAGTTGGACGGTCAGATTGGCCTCGGCCTTTTCCGGCTCCAAGGTTTGCAGCGGGGGGGCATCGGCGCCATAGAGCGCCAACCGATATCGAATGCCGGGTGTGATCTCCACCTCAAACGGCAGGCCGGTCTTTGGGAGAATTGTCTGCCATGCGCTATTTTTCCAGCTCTGCACAGCGGCTTTGACGCGCATGTCCGGGCCGCCGGTCACTTCAATTCGGGGGCGCAAACCACTGCTCTGGATGTAAGCCCATACACTCCACCCGGTCATTCCCAGAAACCCTATAACGAGAAATGCAACCAGACCGCGTTGCCACAACTTCCAGGGATAGGCATCCAACACACGGATCCCGCTTTTTACGGCAATGCGCGCCAGGCGTTGTAGATTGTCGGTTTGAGTGGGTGCTTTGCGCAGTGGTATGCCCGCCGGGTCACCTTCGGGCAGCACCGTCTTCTCCAAATCGGCCATGACCGCGTTGCCGAGGGGCGTCTTGGCCAATTGGGCCAGACGCGGCAGGGCGGCGTCCGGGTCGAGTTCCAGATGGGCGCGCTGGTACTGTTTTTCCCAGGCCAGCTGGGCCGGGCTATCCTGTAGCACCGGTTTTTCCCTAACCTCCTGAACCCAGCTTTTTTTCAGTTCGGCGAGGATAAAGCCCAACACCTGCTCCTGGGTGGGCAGTCCGGAAACCGTCTCCAGCGCTCCGGTGCGCACTGCGGCCTGAGAGGGCTCGGAGGGGTGGCGCCGGGCAAATCCCCGGCGCAGTTCGGCCAGCACCGCGGCTTGGAAACAGAAACCGACGGCATCGCGGGTAGTACCGGGCAGAAGGGCCAGACGTTCGATCCTTTCCGGAGGCAGGTGAGCATAAAATGCGCGGCGCAATCCATCGGCCAGACCCGCTCCAACGGGCTGAACCATCGAGCAGGCCTGCGCCCACGGCAGCGCGTCCCCAAGAAGGGTTTCAAGGTAAGCGTCCATCGGCATGTCGCCCCGGGGCGGTGCGCCTTTCCAGACGGCTGTGTCCTGGGCAGCGCCTGTCTGGGGCGCCATCTCCGAGAGAAAACGGGCGAAGGCCTGGAGCAAACCGGCGGCGGTGGCCGAATATAGCGGGATGCCGTATTTGGCCGGCAGGGCCGCGGACGCTTCCCGGTTTTCAGGGGCCCGTAGGTCAAACCAGGCCACATGGGGCCAGCGCGCCAGTTTTTCCAGGGTATGCACTATGTTGCGACTGCTGCCATCACTGAAAATCAGCAGTAAAAACGTCTGGCGGGCCGCCTCCAGATCGTCAAAATACAAGGTTCGGCCGCTGTCGGTATGAAACACGGCCGGATCACCGAAAAAACGGCCGGAAACAATTTCGATCCCTCGCCGGTTCATACCAGCCCGCAATTCGCCGGCAATGGGGTTAAGGGCGAGGGCCTCTGTGGCCAAACCATCTTCCAGAATGACGAGATGGCGCAGTTTTTTGCCGCGCTGAAAAACCAGCTGGGGTATGCCGCCGTTTTCAACGGTGGCCAGGACCGATGCATCGATATCCGGCCGGCGGCCGGCCCGTTCGCACCGGAAATAGCTGATGCTGTCGGCCAGATGGGCCAGGGTCTCGTCGTCCAGGCGCGGCGACGGTTCACCCCCCACCGTCTCCAAGGGAAAGTGGCGAGGTTTGGTTTCATCCCAGTCAGGCGCCTGATCATCCGGCGGCTGCCTGGCTTTGATCAAGTACCAGCCAAACAGGAGGGCCAGGGCAAAAAAGAGTCCGGCCAGAACGGCGGCCTGCCGCCACCTATCGCTGCCGGAAATGGTCGTTTGTCGGAGATCCTTTACGATATGGTGGGGTTTTATGGTCACCGCCGGCAGGTTGGTTATGTCACCCTCATCAGACACCGACGGTTTTATGATAGGAGTGCAATGTCCTGTGAGCTTGGCGGTAAAGTTGCCCCCATCGCTGTCCACCTGTAACTCAGCATGATAGGTGCCTACGTCCTTGGGCTTAAATCTGATCTGAACCAGGCACGGCTTATCTTTCGTTAGAGCATTCTCACGGCAGGTGTCATTTTCGATCTCAAATGGATCGTCCTCCGAGAAGGAGGGGATTGGCTTGACCAGTAGCTCCCCGCCGCCTTTGTTGTTTACGGTGAACTGAACGGTTTCCAACGCTCCCGGCGTTGCGGTGAGCACATGGGCCGGTGGGGTGACGTGTAGAAGCGGTGCTTTATGAGGTATATGAAGATAAGCAAGCCACCCGGCAACGACGACTACCGCAACCAGCCCGGCAAGGGTAACGAAAAGCATCAAGCGCTGCCAACGTCGGGAGTCTATCGGCCCAGGCACCGGCGGCCGAGATGAGACGGCCACCGAAGGGCGAGGCTTTGCAGGAGATACAACGCGGCCTTGACGAAAGTTCCGCAGTTCGGCACGAATACCGGCCATGTCCACCGGATCGCTTTCGGGCACTACCAGACGGGTGTCAAAAAAATCGTCAAAGCGCCGGCCCATCAGCTCGCG
>JASFKE010000670.1:0-3199 GCA_050118795.1 Desulfobacteraceae bacterium
TGGCTATCACTGGGAGCCTGTGTTTTTCAGGCCATATCTCTATTTTTTCAAGAAGCGATCCGTTTTGGTTATTCAAATCAAATGAGCCAAACCGATGATTCAGGCAACCGGGTTATACAAATCGTATCCCATTGGCAATAGGCGGCTTGAGGTTCTCAAGGGCATCGACCTAACCATCAACACCGGCGAATTTGTGGCCGTGATGGGGGCCAGTGGATCGGGCAAATCCACCCTGCTCAATATTTTAGGACTGTTGGACAGTTACGACCGGGGCCGGTACCACCTAAACGGCGAACTCATATGGAATCAGACGGAAAAGAAAGCCGCCACCCTGCGCAACCGGCTGTTGGGATTCGTCTTCCAACACTTCAACCTGATTCCATTTAAGAACGCTATGGAGAACGTTGCCCTGCCCCTGTTTTATCAAAATATGGGCAAAAAAAGACGCAATGCCGTTGCCCTGGAATATCTGGAAAAAATGGGACTCCAGGATTGGGCGCACCATCTTCCCGCCGAACTGTCGGGCGGACAGATGCAGCGGGTGGCCATTGCACGGGCGCTGGTCACCCAACCGTCTGTAATCCTGGCCGATGAACCCACCGGCGCGTTGGACAGCCAGACTTCCAAAGAGGTCATGACGGTGCTGCAACAAATCAATCGAGACGGGATCACCATTGTGGTCATCACCCATGAGGCCGACATCGCCGCTATGGCCGACCGGGTGGTACGGATTCGCGACGGTGTCATTACCGAGAGCGGAAACGGTTGAACATGCAGGCATTCGGCGACAAAATCGGCGAGATTCTTCACAATATCCGCAACAACAAGTTGCGCGTATTGCTCACAGGCTTTTCAGTCTCCTGGGGCATCTTCATGCTCATTTTGCTCCTGGGGGCGGGATACGGCATTGAGAACGGCATTCGCCGCTCCTTTGCCCAAGATGCCATCAACAGCCTGTGGGTGCACCCAGGGCAGACCAGCCTGCCCCACAAGGGCCTGCGCCAGGGTCGGATAATCCAATTTCACAACCATGACCTGGCGGATCTGACAGCGAGTGTAAAGGAGGTGGATCTGAGTTCCGCACGCTTTTATCTCTGGGGCAATAACACCATCCGGTTTGGGGAGCACGCCTCCAACTTTACAGTGGTGGGCGTTCACCCGCAGTTCCAGCAGATCGAAAACATTCGCATGTTGACCGGGCGGCGGCTCAACGAGCGCGATATAAAGCAGCTCCGCAAGACCGCTGTCGTCGGCAAGGTGGTGCGCAGGGAACTCTTTGCCAAAGCACCGGCTGTGGGCCGGTACATCCATATAAACGGCATCGCCTTTCTGGTGGTGGGTGTGTTCCACGATCCGGGTGATAATCGCCAGGAGGAGACCATCTATGTCCCGGTCTCCACGATCCAGAAGGTCTTTTCCGGAAACGAGCGCATCCATGACATCGCCCTCACCGTTCGGGCCGACGACGTCCAGGCTTCCCGGGCCGTGGAGCGCAAAATATTGAATCGTCTGGCGGCGCGCCATGAATTCGATGCGAGGGACGAACGCGCGGTTTTTTTCCACAACACCTTCCGGCAATACTCCAAATATATGAGCCTTTTGAAGAGTGTGCGCACCTTTGTCTGGATCATCGGCATCGGCTCCATTGTGGCCGGCATCGTTGGGATCTCCAATATCATGCTGATCACGGTCAAGGAGCGCACCCGGGAGATCGGCATTCGCAAGGCCATGGGAGCCACACCGGGCTCGATCATCGATATGGTTCTCACAGAGGCCATCGTAACCACCACCGTGTTCGGCGCCATCGGCCTGGTGGCGGGAATCATGCTGCTGGAGGCCGCATCGCGCCTGATCACCAATGTGGACTATTTTCACAACCCGGAAGTCAACCTCTGGGTAGCCTCCGGCGCCCTGATGCTATTGGTCCTCAGCGGTGCCCTGGCCGGAATTTTTCCAGCCCGCAAAGCGGCGAGAATCCGGCCGGTGGAGGCGCTCAGGGATGAATAAGCCCCATAATTGCATAAAAAAAGCGGTAAAAAGGATGGGGTAAAAAGATGCTTATCGATCTAGACGGATTGGGCGAGACACTTTACACGTTGAGGCAAAACAAGGTGCGTTCGGCTTTGACCGCCTTTGGGGTCTTTTGGGGCGTGTATATGATCATCGTGCTGGTGGGGGTGGGCAACGGCCTGCAAAACGGCACCTACGACAGCTTCGGCAGCCTGGCCACCAACAGCGTGTATCTCTGGACCCGCAACACCACCAAGCCATATCAAGGTTTGCCCCGGGGCCGCCGGTTTTATTTCAGAAACGACGATATCGCGGCCATCCGCAGCACCATCCGGGAAATCGAGCATCTCGCCCCGCGGGGCCGCATCCGAGGCGGCCAAGGCGGCAATAATGTCATCCATAATGACAAAAAGGCCACTGTCACTATCTATGGCGAGTACCCGGCTATCCGCCACATTCGGCTGCTGAAGATGCAAAGGGGCCGGTTTTTAAACCAACGCGACATCGACCAGCAACGCAAAGTTGCCGTAATCGGCTACAGAGCCGAGTCGCTGCTCTTTGGCAAGGGGGAAGATCCCATCGCCAAGTATATTACCGTCAAAGGGGTTCCGTTCCAGGTGGTAGGGGTGTTCCGCTTCACCACCCCAAATGAAAAGGACGAAAAAGAAGATGCCAAGGCCGTCCTACTGCCCCTGACCACCTTCCAACAGCTTTTCCGATGGGGAGACAAGATCGGCTTTTTCTCCCTGACCGCCGTGCCCGGCGTATCCGCATCCGATGTCAAGGACAAGCTGGTAACCATGATGGCCCGGCGACACCAGGTAGCCCCGGACGATTGGCGGGCCTTTGGCCATTGGAACATGGAAGAAGAGTTTCAAAAGGTCCAGAACCTGTTTGCCGGTATCCGGTTCCTCATCTGGTTTGTGGGGCTCTTTACCCTGATGGCCGGCGTAATCGGTGTCTCCAACATCATGCTGATCACGGTCAAGGAACGCACCCGGGAGATCGGTATTAAACGGGCGGTTGGCGCGACCCCCGCAGCCATCGTCCGGCAGCTGATGGCGGAGACTGTGCTGCTGACCACCTTTTCCGGCTACATCGGACTGGTGGCCGGCGTCTTTACTCTGGAACTGGTCAACACGGCCATGGATCTGTTGGCGCTGCGCGCCGAATTGTTCAAAAACCCGTC